>DMQP01000081.1 GCA_003455655.1 Treponema sp.
TTCTTTTAGTGATGGAAGAGTCTTATGCCCGTAAAGGCCATTGCCATTCCGTACTTATCGCATGTTTCAATTACATTATCATCACGGATTGAACCACCGGGTTGAGCAATTACTGTTGCTCCAGAACGATGAGCTCTTTCTATGTTATCTCCAAAGGGGAAGAAAGCATCACTTCCGACAGCAACATCGGTATTTTTTGCAATCCATGCTTTGCGTTCTTCGCGGGTAAAGGGAGCGGGCTTTGTCTTAAACCACTTTTGCCATTCGCCTTCAGCAAGAACATCATCATAATCATCACTGGTAAAGACATCGATGGTATTGTCACGGTCTGCGCGTTTAATGTCATCTTTAAACTGAAGATTCAAAACCTGAGGACTTTGACGCAACCACCACTTATCTGCTTTGTCGCCAGCAAGACGAGTACAGTGAATACGACTCTGCTGTCCTGCACCAATTCCAATAGCCTGTCCGTCTTTTACATAGCACACACTGTTTGACTGAGTGTACTTAAGAATAATAAGCGAAATAAGCAAATTGTCACGCTGCTCTGGGCTAAGCGATTTATTTTTTGTTACCATGTTTTTGAGACAGTCGTCATTAAGTTTAACAAAGTTGTGTCCCTGTTCAAAAGTAACACCAAAAACTTGTTTACGTTCAAGTTCAGCAGGAACATAGTTTGGGTCTATTTGCAAAACACAGTAACCACCTTTTTTCTTTGCACTTAAAATTTCAAGCGCATCTTTGTCGTAAGCAGGAGCAATAATGCCATCGCTAACTTCTTTTTTAATAAGTAAAGCAGTTGCTTTGTCGCAAGTGTCACTTAATGCAATAAAGTCACCAAAACTTGACATACGGTCTGCACCACGAGCACGAGCATAGGCATTTGCAAGCGGTGTCAGTTCTACATCATCAGTGTAATAAATTTTTTTGAGTGTGTCTGAAAGGGGACGACCCACAGCAGCACCTGCCGGAGAAACATGCTTAAAACTGGTTGCTGCAGGAAGACCTGTTGCTTCCTTAAGTTCTTTTACCAGCTGCCATCCGTTAAGAGCATCAAGCAAATTAATAAAACCAGGCTTTCCGTTTAAAACAGTAAGAGGAAGTTCTCCCTGTTCCATAAAAACCCGCGCCGGTTTCTGGTTTGGGTTGCATCCATATTTAAGTTCCATCTCTTTCATACTGGTCATAATACAAAAAAAGCAGGCTTTATACAATTACTTGCAAAAAAGACGGTCATTCACTATACTTGCAGTACAATTCAATACTAAGGAGCAGACCATGAAAAAGACAATGGCTCTTATTGCTGTTTTAGCAGCAGGCATTACTTTGGCAAGTGCAGCACCTGTACTGTCTCTTCACGGAGCAGCAGGTAACGGTTTCTTTGGAACATCTTTTGCAGAAGACTCCATCAACAAAAACCAAAAGACTTGGGGCGAAAACTGGGACTTTGCATTTGGTGCAGGACTTAACTTTTCTTTAGGCGGAAACTTTGGAATTCAGCCAGAAGTAAACCTTGCCATTAACAACGCAGGTTACACTGATAATAACACAGGAGCCACAGTTTCAAGTAACTACATGTCTCTTGACATTCCCCTTTTGCTTACATTCCGTGTAAATAAATGGAACTTTTTAGTAGGTCCCTATGTATCTTTCCCCCTTACACAATTAACTTCAACAGTAAAATTAACCGCAAATTCTGATCCTAATACAGGCACATTCGATATTGCAAACGCTCCCTTTACCGTATGGGGTCTTACAATTGGTGCAGGTTATGAAGAGCGCATTGGCATTGGACGCTTAGTAATTGGCGCTCGTTATTCATTTGACTTCACTCCAATTCAGACTAAAAGTACACTTGGTGTAACTGACCTCTTTACCCGTCGCGCACTGTATTTGGATGTAAGTTACAAGCTGGCTTTAGACTTCTAAAAAAAGACTACCACTTGCACAGCACACCTCTTTTGAGGTGTGTTTTTTTTGCTCTACACATTCACAGACACAGGCATTTTATGCTATACTAAGGGCATGAAAGTTGTAGTTATTGGTAGCGGCGGCAGAGAGCATGCCATTGCATGGAAACTGGCCCAGAGTCAGTCTGTTTCACAGGTTGTGTGCATCCCCGGAAACGGTGGCACTGCATTGGAAAACAAATGCGTTAACATTGCACCCGGTTCAGAATCTGCGGTAGACATTGCAAAACGCGAAGGCTGCCAGCTTGCAGTCATAGGACCCGAAGATCCTTTGGCAGAAGGTTTAGCAGATGCTTTTTGGCAAGCAGGAATTCCAACAGTTGGTCCTAAACGCGAAGGTGCTCAACTTGAAGCAAGTAAAGACACTGCTAAACAATTTATGAAAAAGTACGGCGTTGCATGCGCAAAAAGCAAAACCTTTACCGATGCCTACGAAGCTATTGATTATGTTCAAAAAGAAGGTGCACCTATTGTAATAAAAGCAGACGGTCTTGCTGCAGGAAAAGGTGTTGTTGTTGCGAAGACAGAAGAAGAAGCAGAAGAAGCTATTCTTGACCTTATGGAAAACGAACGAGTCGGAAAAGCAGGAAAGAAAGTTGTTATTGAAGAATACTTACGCGGAGTTGAAGTTTCTGTTTTGGCAGCTGTAAGTGTTGAACCTGGCAAAGAAAAGACAGCATGTATTGTTCCCTTTAAGTGTGCACGAGATCACAAACGCTTAGGTGAACATGCAACTGGTCCTAACACTGGTGGAATGGGTGCTATTTGTCCGGTAGAAGATTTTACTAAAGACATTGAAGATCAGTTTACCAAAAACATCTTAGAGCCAACACTCAAAGGCTTTATTGCAGAAAAATACGATTACCGCGGATTTATTTTCTTTGGTCTTATGCTCACCAAAGATGGTCCTAAATGTTTGGAATACAATGTTCGCTTAGGAGATCCCGAAACACAGGCTGTACTTCCGCTTATGGATTCTGACTTTGCAGATGTTTGTCGCGCTATTACCGACGGAACACTTAAAGACATGAACATACAGTGGAAAAATGCATTTGCAGTTGCCCCTGTAGCAGTAAGTGGTGGGTATCCCCGTGAATACAAAAAAGGCTATCCTCTCATAGTTCGTGAAGATGATCTTAAGGCAACAGGAGCAAAAGTTTTTGTTGCAGGAGCAATTGTTGACCGCAGAGCAACACATCCTACTGGAAACCTTGCAACATTAGTTACCAGCGGTGGTCGTGTTCTTGCTTGTAGCGCAAGTGCACTTACTTTCCAAGAAGCATGGGACAAAGCATACAAGGCAATGTCTTGCATTCGCTTCCAAAGCATGTACTATCGCAAAGACATAGGTCTTCCTGGGGCAAGCGAATCGACATGAGTTCATCAATGAACTCATGTCAATTCTTACGAGAATTTTTACTTACGTAAAAATTCTCGGCGA
>DMQP01000043.1 GCA_003455655.1 Treponema sp.
GAAAACAAATGGGGTGGTCTTGTTTCTCAGGGATTAGGAACTTCTATGCTTCAAATGCCGAACATTGTAAAAAATCCCAAGGTATGGCTTCCTGTCATTCTTACTTCTGCTGTTACCGGTCCTATTTCAACATGCTTGTTTAAACTGCAAATGAACGGAGCTCCTGTTTCTTCGGGAATGGGTACTTGCGGATTCGTTGGTCAGATTGGAATGATAACAGGATGGTTCTCTCCGTCAGATGCTGCTCTTGCTCAGGGGGCTTCTGCAATTACTCCTGGAGCATTAGAATGGCTTGGACTTCTTTTGGTAAGTTTTGTACTGCCTGCTCTGTTAAGCTGGGCCTTTGGAATTCTGTTCCGCAAAATTGGTTGGATAAAAGACGGGGACCTTACTCTGGAGTAGGCGAACGTTTAGGAGCGCTTAAAAACAGAAAAAGCATCTTCGTAAGAAGATGCTTTTTTTTATGGTTGTAACTGTCAGTTGAACCTTACTGTTCCAGTGTTAGTGTTCCGTTTAAGAGCGTTGGTATGTCGCCACCGACAAATGCTAAGTTGGTGAGCGTTCTTCCGTTGTTGGTTACTGTTCCGGTAAAAGTGCAGTCGTAAGTGTTGTCAGCAGTTTCGCGTGTTCCTGTAAAAGTAAAGTTAGAACCGCTGAGTGTTACAGTTCCTACATAAGTATTTCCGTCGTAAAGTTCAGCACTGCTAGGATTGTCACATGCACTGAAAGCGCAAGCCAGAAGAACAGCTGTTACTGCTGCCAAAACAATTGATGTGAGTTTTTTTGTAAGGTACTCCTTAAAAAGTTAGATTCTTACACATGGCACTACGGGTAAGAGAACAGGTCAATTCCTTTACCCAGCTACAGATCTTTCCAGGAAATATATGCGCCGTTTTCTTTTGACGCGGGAATGCTTTTTCCTGAATAGATTACGGCTGTGTTTTCGTTTTTTAATCCCGCTAAATCCTTTACTTTTTTTATATTCGAAAAAAAAGCGGTGTTCATGGTTTCTGAAGCTTTGATTTCATAGGCCTTTAATTCCAGGGAATCTTCTTCCAGAACATCTATCTCGACGCCATTTGAATCTCTCCAGAAATAGAGTTCATCAGATTTACCTGAAAAAAGTCGTTTCTTTAATAGCTCGGACACAGCAAAGTTTTCAAACAGCGCACCCCTCATGTAAAAGGTTTCCATCTGTTCTGCACCTGTTATTCCTAAAAGAGAGGCGGCCAGTCCCGTATCATAAAAGTACAGCTTTGGATTTTTTATGACTCTTTTTCCAAAGTTTTTGTAGTAGGGTTTAAGAAGATAAATTATATAACTTGCTTCAAGGACAGAAAGCCATGCTTCTGCAGTTTTTCTTGTAATGCCCGCATCTTCTGCAAGTGAAGAGACGTTAAGAATCTGTGAGCATCGGCCGGCACATAATTTAAGGAATCTTGTGAACGCAGAATAATCGGTGATGTTTTTAAGAGATCTGACATCTCTTTCTATATAAGTTTGTATATAGGACGGATAAAAATCAGACGGTTCTATGTGTTTGTCGTAAATGCGGGGAAAGGTTCCGTAATATAGCATTTTGTTTGTGCTCTCTGGAAGCAGACTGACATTCCGCAGTTCTTCCACACAAAAAGGTGCAAGCGTAAGGAGTGCTGTCCTGCCCGCAAGACTCTGGCTTATTGATTCCATGAGCAGAAGATTGTGGCTTCCGGTAAGAACATACGTACCTGCTTCGTTTATTGAATCTACGTGAGTCTGTATGTAGGAAAGTAGCTGGGGAACCCGCTGAATCTCGTCAATGATAACATTTTTGCTGTAGACGGAAATAAAATGCCGGGGATCTTCCTGTGCCATCTGACGGATATCAAGGTCTTCCAGGGATATGTACGTGTATTCCGGTAAAAGATGCTTTAAAAGCGTTGATTTTCCACACTGTCGGCAACCCGTAAGCGTTACGACCGGAAATGCCTTTAAAAGCTGAGTAAGTTTTGATTTGATTGTCCGTTCTACTACCATACATGTAGTATAGCATATTTTATGTAATTTGTATACACGAGTATACAAATTACATAAAATATTTCAGCATAAAAAAACGGCACATCCTTAGCATTTTTGCCAAAGAGATGCCGCTGTATGCTGACAGGTTGTGTTCAGTGCTTTGTAACGGTAGAGAATGTGTAGTTTTCCACAGTTACAGTCCATGAAGTGTCATCAATTTTTGTTCCTGAAATATTCAGTGTTTTCGTTTCATGTGTGCAACTTCCAGAAAGGGTATTGCCGCTGACGGTATAGGAACCGGTGTACTCAGTTGAATGAGATATGTGCCAGAATGTATATATGACAGTTCCATTGTCGTATAACGAAATAGTATAACTATCAGACCCACTAACATCTCTGGCATAATATTCGCCGTCCAGATAGGTTGCGGTTTGTGAACTGTTATTGTTCCCACCGCTAGAGCCGTTAGGGTTACCACATGCACTGAAAGCGCAAGCCAGAAGAACAGCACTTACTGCTGCCAAAACAATTGATGTGAGTTTTTTCATAAAACTCTCCTCAAAAAGATAGATTCTTACCCGAAGCGACAAAGCAATGCTTCGGGTAAGGGAATTGGTC
Organism: Treponema sp.; assembly: GCA_003455655.1. GTDB lineage: Bacteria > Spirochaetota > Spirochaetia > Treponematales > Treponemataceae > Treponema_D. Next base: position 2,617 of record DMQP01000043.1, read on the forward strand.
AATTCCCTTACCCATTGTACAATGGGTAAATTTTTTTTTTGGGGGGGGCGAGTATACTTGCACATATACTTGTGCTTTTTCAGTAAATGGCTTATATTTGTAAGTGGAGGTTTGTATATGCCGCAGCTTTCTCTGTATGTTACTCAAGAGCAGTTTTCCAAAATAGGAAATGAGGCCCATGTAAAGAAGATGTCTCTTTCAAAATGGGTCGTGAGCATGATCATGGAGCACCTTGAACCTCATTATCCTGCAGGCTGGGGTGATTTATTCGGTTCAGTTTCAGATACATCCTTTGAGCGTCCTAAACAACCGAAGCTTGAACAACGGGAGACTTTTTGATGTATTTGATAGACACGAATACGTGCATTTACTTTCTGAATGGAAAATATCCCTCTGTCCGCGAAAAATTTCTGTCCGTTTCCCCAGGCGAAATAAAAATTTCTGCAGTCGTAAAAAGTGAACTCCTGCTGGGAGCCTTTAAGTGCAAGAGTCGAAAAAAAACAACAGAACATGTAGAAAAATTTCTGCAGCCATTCGAGATTGTTGATTTTACAGATGCGATGACTTATGACTATGCAGAAATCCGCAAAAATCTGGAACAGTCGGGCAAAATAATAGGTGCAAACGATCTGCTCATTGCAGCAACAGCGGTGCATGAAAATGCGATACTCGTTACGCACAATACAAACGAATTTTCACGAGTAAAGGGATTGAAAGTTATTGATTGGGTTGAAGGATAATATTCGGTAAAAAAAACGGCACATCCTTAGCATTTTTGCCAAAGAGATGCCGTCAGACTTGCGGTTACAAACAGTGACTTACTGCTGTTTGATTATGGTGTAAGTCACAGGTTCATAATCTGGATCATCGGTTTCGTTGCGTGTAATAGTTATAGACCAGTGGTTGTCATCTAACTTTGTGCCTGAAATTGAAAAATCGCCATCGTTTAATGTTCCACTGAGTTCGTCTCCATTGATAGTATAGGTTCCGCTACAATTATTCCACTGTCCTGTTCCAGAGACGGTTCCCTCTGGAGTAAAAGTTATTGTGTAACCTTTTGCTCCACTCTGTGTAACTATATACGTTCCGTCCAGATAGGTTGCGGTTTGTGAACTGTTATTGTTACCACCGCTAGAGCCGTTAGGGTTACCACATGCACTGAAGGTGCAAGCCAGAAGAACAGCTGTTACTGCTGCCAAAACAATTGATGTGAGTTTTTTCATAAAACTCTCCTTAAAAAGATAGATTCTTACCCGAAGCGACAAAGCAATGCTTCGGGTAAGGGAATTGGTCAATTCCCTTACCCATAGTACTATGGGTAAATTTTTTTTGTGGGGGGGGGCGAGAAAGGCTATCTGTTTGACTATATTGAAACACCGACAAATGCTAAGTTGGTGAGCGTTCTTCCGTTGTTGGTTACTGTTCCGCAAAATTGGTTGGATAAAAGACGGGGATTTAACGCTTGAAAATTAGTTTTTGCTTTTAAGCAAGACTGCAAGAACTGTTTGGTAAGTGAACAAAAGTTGAAACTTACCAGACAGTTCTTTTTTTTGTCTATTGATTTTTCTGTTCAAGTTTTAAGTCTTCAAAAATTGCTTTGATTTCGTAAACAAAAGAATACAAGTCGTTGAAGAGCATTTGGTTTTTAGAAGCACTTTCTGCAAAAAGTTCTAGACTCTGTTTGTTAAGGTCTTCTGCTTGCTGAACATTTTGAACAATCATTCCCATGTCGCGCATGTTTCCAGAAAGGGTTTTGCCTATTTGTTCCACATCTGAGTTGTTTGCAGAATTTAGTTTTCTTACTGAATCAAAACCAAGCAGCGTTTCTTCGGTTTCTTTAGAAAGACCGTGAAGAGAATCTGAATTGCTTTTTGTGTTCATTTCCAATTCATCAATAGACTTGGTAAGCTTCTTCATGTTCTCTAGAATTCTGTCGGTAGTTTTTTTTGTGTTTTCAGAAAGATTCTTAACTTCGTTTGCAATAATTCTAAAGCCTGCACCTGCTGTACCTGCATGAGCTGCTTCTATAGACGCATTGAACGAAAGCAAGTTTGTCTGTTCTGAAACATTTGAAATTTCGTCTATAAGTTTTCTTATGTCGTTTGTTTGAGAAATAAGATTTTTAAACTGTTCGGCGTAGGCTCTGTGCTCGTGTTCGATTCGTTCAACACTTTCTTTTAGTTTGGAAATAGAATCATATATTCCGTTAAGGCGCTCAATGTTTTTTTCTGCACGAGAAGTAATTTGGTCAGTAGACTGATTCATTTCTGATGATGCAGCTATAAGGCGACTTAATGCTTCCTTTTGTGCATCAGCTGCTTTCTTTTGTTCAGACTGGCCACCAAGATAATTGTTCAAAAAGTCAGAGCCAATTGCATCTTTTGCAAGGTAAGCAATGAGTGTTTCTACAAGAGTAATTCCGCTATTTATAAGGATCTGCGATTCCATGTTAATCTCCTATTACGACAGAAACTAAAGTCTGATTGCAGTGAACGCGTCCAATTTGCTCTCCGTAGCATGAGAATCCGCAGAAGGTTGGGAAAGTCTTTGCATACTTGTCGATTATCTGAGTTGCAATGTGCATGTTTGAAAAGGCAATCGTTCTTGTAATGCATGTCATAAGAAGTGTAAATTTTGGATCGGGAATTTTTTCTTTTATTCCGTTACAAGTTTCATCTGCTTTTTTTAAGGGGTCACCTATGTGCATCATTTCCAAAGTTGAGTTTGGAACAACGCGTGCAAAGAGACCAATCTTTTTGTCTGGAGTGAATCCAGAAAGTGCTGCAATGTGTAGAGCGCCGTTGATGTAACGACCAAAGGGATTTTCAAAAGTCATTTCTTTAGCCTTAAGTTCTGAAACACCAAGTTGCTCTGCATACACTGTTTGTGCCGGTCTGTTGTCGAGACGAGAAATGGTTCTGTTGATGGGGTCAGATTCTGTTACGACAACATGCTTTCCGGTGGGGTTAAAAATATCTTCTTGTCTTATGTCGAACTTACATGAAGTTTTTACAAAGAGCATAACAGCTCCGTCTTGGGTAACTTTGCCGTTATAGCTTACAAATGTTTTGGGTGTGTCACCAGTAAAACCTGCAGTCCCTCCTGCAAGAGGGAAGGCATCGTTTTTTATGATTGAATAGAATGTTGAAAGAACGGTTTCTTCTGCGTTGTAGACTCCGTTTATAAATGTTATGGCAAAAGCATCGTTACCAGAGTTTGGGTCGTTGCAGCGTATTCCACATGACATAAGTGCCTGTTCTATATCTTGCTTGTTTGCCATGGGGTACTTACTTCCGTTTTCTATGAGAACACCGTGAACTTTTGTCTTAGTAGATTTCATTGTTGTAAGAACAACAGTATTGTTCATAAATCCGTTTGTAGCAATTTCTCCAGCAGTGCTTGCTCCTATTACCTCACAGTTGGGAAAGCGAGCTTTAATTTCTTGAGAAAGAGAAGCAAAATCGTAAGTGATTGCTGCCATAAAAATAACTGCATTGTAAGAGTCTGCTGGACTTTTTAACTGCGAGCATAACTCGTCTACAGCACGAACAATGTCCGTACTGCGAGTGTAGACTACTTCCTGTTCCATAATGGATGTTCTCCTTAAAGTTCTACGACCGTTTCGTTTAAGCTTTTGCGTAAGGTGTGTCGTTCTGAAGGTTTGGCATTATTTGCTGCATAACCAATATCGAGTAAACAAACCAGTTCTAAATTTGCAATTTCGGGAAAGGCATTGTAAACATCTTGTGAATTAAATCCGCGAGCCCACAATGTTCCTAAGCCTAAATCTGTTGCTTCCATCATCATTGCTGTTGTAACAATGGCTGCATCTACTTCTCCACCGTCATAATTGGGTATGCGTGTGTCTGTAGGATTTTTGTAGCTTATGTTTTTGTCATAGCATACCATGAGCACTACTGGTGCTTTGTATGTCATAGGTGTTACTGCATTGATTCGGTCGAGGGCTTCTTTGCTTTTTAAAACAAAAATTTTCTGTGACTGAGAATTTTTTGCAGTAGGTGCAAGACGTCCTGCTTCAAGTATTTTATTCAGCTTTTCTGCTTCAACTGCTTTGTCTGAAAATGCTCTTACTGAATAACGGTCTTTTGAAAGTTGTAAGAAATCCATCTTTTGCTCCATAAAAAAATTATTTGTTGCGTTTTGTGTCGTAAGTGCGGTTTCCAGTAAGTAGCTGTTCGTATTCATCATGGGTTAAGGGTTTGTTGTACAAATAACCTTGCGCCATAGCACAGCCTGCTTGCTTTAAGAATTGTGCCTGATATGTTGTTTCTACGCCTTCAGCAATTACAGAAATGTTTAGTTCGTTTGCCATTTTAATAATTGCGCTACTGACAATTTTGTCGGGGTTGTGAGTTGCGGTAATTTTTATATTGTCGATGAGAGATTTATCCAACTTGATAACATCGGCTTGAAGATTTTTTATAAGTTTGATTGATGAATAGCCTGTTCCAAAGTCGTCAATAGAAATGTGAATTCCATTGTCATGCATGCAGGTAACAAAAGCAACCAGTCTGTCGTAATACTGATAGTCTGAAAGTTCTGTTAGTTCAATTTCAAGTGTGTGCTTGGGAATTTGGTAGCGAGAAACAAGAGAAAGAATTTCGTCTTCAAGTTTAAGATTTGAAAGATGAATTTTAGAAAAGTTTACTGAAGTAAGCACAGGCTGAATGCCACGATCTAACCAATTGCGCAAGTCTTTACACACAGATTCTAAAATGTAAAAGTCAAGACTTCGAATAGAGCCTTCTGTTTCCAAAATGGGAATAAACTCTGCGGGAGGAATAATTTTGTCTCTCTTCCATCGGGCAAGTGCTTCGCATCCACAGAGTTTTGATGTGTTAAGATCAACTTTGGGCTGATAGTATACCAAAAACTCTTGGTTTTCCAGCGAATCGTGGAACTGTGATGCAATGCGTTTGTCATGCATGGTTTGTTCAAACATTTCGGGACTAAAAGTTACGGTATCTTTGAAAGCAGATTTTTTTGCAACGTTGAGAGCCAGCGATGCGTTTGTCATAACTTCTGCCATTGTTGATTGAGGCGTCAGATTACAAATGCCCGTTTTAACTTCAACATGGAGCGGAAATTCTTTACCCCGAACTTGCAGAGTCATGTTTATGTCCTGCAGAAAAGCAAGATACTTTTGTAGAATACTTGTTTTAACTAAAGCAAGAAAATTGTCGCCACCAAGACGAGAAAAGAATCCGTTTTCACCAAGGAATTCGTTTGTGGAATTGCAGAGGTTTTGAATTACAATGTCACCGTTATGACCGCCCACTTGTTGATTTATAATTTTGAAATTTTTTATGTTCGTAAATACGGTTGAATACTGACCTATAACTCCATCTTGAATAAGGCTACCCGCAATTTCTTGGAATCCTGTAGAATTTAAGGCTCCGGTAAGACTGTCGCTTCTTTGCACTTTGTACATAAGACCCATGAGTCTTGTTCGGCTACAAAGCATAAATGACAAAAGACACAAGTGATTGAGTGAAATTTTTTCTTCTTCAGACCAAGTGTAGCCTTTTATGGGATTAAGTTTAGTGGTTACTACTCCGCCTTCTGCTGTAACAAAAGACTTTTCAAACACTTCTTCGCTAAAACCCTTTTCGGAAGTATAGGAAACGGTTGAATTGGTCAGTCCTTCTGGTTCATATTTTGAAATGGGAAGAGTAAAAGTAGTTGAATAGCGACCTAAATGTATGTCATCAGCGATTAAATGCAAATTTTCTGAGATTCGTTGCATCATCGTGGGGAATGAATAAATACTTTCGCTCACATTGTCAAAAAATTGCGCAAAGTGTTTGCTGACCAAATCTTGCATAGGTAAAGTATAGCATGAGCGGCTGTATTTTGCAAATTAAAACTAAAAAACTTAATTCCTCCCTATGATAAAGTTCTAGACACAAAGAGTGTATTTATTGTAAAATGAACCCTAGGTATGAAAAAGTCAGCTAAACAAGCCGAGGTGAAGTTTCCCCTTGGTGTCAAACTTGCCCTCATTATTGGGTCTATTGTCGTTATTTCTCTAGGCGCTGTTACGTTTCTGAACAGTTATTTTGTTTCTAAAGATGTTCGTATTACTGCAGAAGATAACAATCTTACCATTAACACACGCTCTGCAACGACTGTTCAGAATGAACTTGCATCTGTTCGTGCAAATGTTCTACAGCTTCTCGACTTAATTACTGTTGTAAACGGTGGTCGCAACTCTGCTCTTGCTCGTCAGGCTGAAGCATTTTTCTTTGAACGCAATCAGAATATGGCGGCAGTTTTAATTACCAGCAGTGTTAACGATTACACTCAAGTTGATACTCGTCTTGAAAACACTCGTTTCTTTTCTTCAAACGAACTTGATCCTTCTGTATCAGATGAATTTTTAAATGCAAACGCAGAAGCAATTATGCGTTCTTGTAACGGAGAAACAATTGCACTTAACGCATCTCCCTATTTCAATTTAGGAGTAATGGCACTTCTTTTGCCTTACCGTGAAAATGGTTTGGAACAGTGCTGTGTTATTTTGTTCAGCTTGGAAAGCATTGCAGATGTTTTGGGTACAGGCGGAACAAATACAACGTTCATGATTAACGACAACGATGATCTTTTGTGTTACCCCGACAGTGAAAAAATCTTGAGCGGACAAAGCATGAAGACACACGCTCTTGTTGTAGAAATGCGTCAGTCAAACCAGAACAACGAAGACAGCCGTCAGATTCCTTACACTTCTAAAGACGAAGAAACAGGAGCCGTTAAACAGTACTATGGTGCTTATCAAAAATTGAATATAGCAGACATTGTTGTGCTTACTACTGTTCCCCTCGATGTAGTTCTTGAAGGCGTTAACACAACGCGTCGCAACAATTTGTTCTTAACAGCAATTGTTTTGTTTGTTTCAATTATTTTTATTCTTACTTTCTCTCGCTATGCTATTTCGCGTCACTTGCGTCGCCTTACTGCTTCTGCAGAAGAAATTCAAAAAGGTAACTTTAACACACCGCTTATTGGAATGCTCAACACAAACCGCAAAGATGAAATTGGTGTGCTTAACAAATCAACACAAGATGAACAAGAATTCTTGAATACCTTTGCTCGCTTTACTAACCGTGGTGTTGCAAAAGCTATTGCTCGTAAAGAGATTGACTTTGAGCCTCACCTTAAAGATGTAAGCATTTTCTTTAGCGATATTCGTGGATTTACCGCAATCAGTGATGGATTTAAAAATCGCTTTGGAGAAGACAGCCCGCGTCAGATTATTGGCTTCTTAAATGACTACATGAGCCGAATGGTTAACTGTGTTACAATTTCTGGTGGAACAATAGACAAGTTTGAAGGTGATGCTATTATGGCAGTTTGGGGAATCCTTCGCGATGACAACCTTGACTTTGAGTTGCTTCCCGACACAGATCCAGAAAAAGCACAGAAAGCACAAGCTCATGCTGAACATGTTCAGTCAGATGCAATCAATGCAATCCGCGGAACTATTGCAATGCGTTATGCACTTATGCAGTACAACAAAGATGCAGAGGCTTTTACAAAAGCTCATGAACATGAAGCAAAAGCTCAGTACAAACCGCACATTAGAATTGGATGTGGTATCAATACCGGTCGTGCAACCTGTGGTATTATGG
>DMQP01000233.1 GCA_003455655.1 Treponema sp.
TGATTCTTACAGCAAAGTACGCACGCACTCACAATGTTCCTTACTTTGGAATTTGTTTGGGCATGCAGATTATTGTTATTGAATATGCACGAAATGTGTTAGGTTGGAAAGATGCACATTCTACAGAAATTAATCCAGACACGACACACCCCGTCATAGACCTTATGCCTGATCAAAACGGAAAAATTTTAGGCGGAACATTAAGACTTGGAAAATTTGAATGTACTGTTCAACCAGATACACTTACTTATAAAGCTTACCAAAGCAAAACAATTTGGGAACGCCACCGTCATCGCTACGAGTTCAATAACACCTACCGTGAAGATCTTAAAAACGCAGGACTGATTATTGCTGGTGTTAACCCTGAGCGCGATCTTGTTGAAGTTGTAGAAATTCCAAATCACCCTTGGATGCTAGGAGGACAGTTCCACCCAGAGTTCAAGAGTCGACCAAACAAAGCTGGTCCTTTATTCAGAGATTTTATTAAAGCAAGCATTATTCATCAGGAGCGCTAACATGAGCAGAGACAGAATTGTTGTTTTAGATTTTGGAAGTCAGTACGCACACTTGATTGCAAAACGTTTTCGCATGTTGGGCTACTATTCAGAAATTGAAGAACCTTCAGTTGAAACAGAAAAAGTAAAAGACGCAAAAGGAATTGTTCTTTCTGGCGGTCCTGCATCAGTGTATGACGAAAACATTCCTGAATTCAACGAAGACATTCTGTCACTTGATATTCCTGTTTTAGGTTTATGCTACGGTCATCATGCAATGGCAAAACATTATGGAGGAACAGTAAAAAAAGCTGCTGTTGGTGAATTCGGCATTGCGTATCTTAACAAAACAGAAGCAGGAAAAACATCTCCACTGTTCACTTCAATTCAAGACACCACACAAGTTTGGATGAGTCACCAAGACGGAGTTATTGAACTTGCTCCAGGTTTTGAAGTAATTGGTTCAACAAAAGATTGTCCCTATGCAGCACTGCAAGATTTAAAACGCAAACGATTTAGTCTTCAATGTCACTGCGAAGTAAAAGATACTCCCGAAGGAAATACTATTTTTGAAAACTTTGCCAACATCTGCGGAATGAAAAAGAACTGGGATGAAGACACAGTACTCAACCACATTCTCGAGGGAATTAAAACTGATGCAAAAGATAAAAATGTTCTTTTGTTCTTAAGTGGTGGCGTTGATTCAACAGTTGCATTCGCTCTGCTAAACAAAGCATTAGGACAAGAACGTGTTTTGGGCTTACACATAGACAATGGTTTTATGCGTAAAGACGAAAGCGCTCATGTTGCAGAAGCCTACCACTCACACGGATTTACAAACTTTATTGTCGAAGATGCAAGCGAAAGTTTCTTAAAAGCAATAGAAGGACTTACCGACCCTCAGAAAAAGCGAATGGCAGTTGGCGAAAACTTTATAACAGTAAGAAACGAAGTTGTTGCAAAACAGAAACTTGACGAAGACAAATGGATGCTTGCACAAGGAACTTTGTATCCAGATATTATTGAAAGTGGAGGAACAAAAAACTCTCATGTTATAAAAACCCACCACAATCGCGTTGACGGAATTCAGAAGTTAATTGCAAAGGGACTTATTATAGAACCGCTTAAAGATTTGTACAAAGATGAAGTTCGTTCAATCGGAAAAAAACTGGGACTTGAAGACGATCTTGTTATGAGACATCCCTTCCCTGGTCCTGGATTGAGCATTAATGTTTTATGTTCAGACGGAACACAAAGCGCCAGTGACAAAGAAGACCTGGTAAAAGCTCAGAAAGAACTTGACGAAATTTCTTTAGATATGTTCTGTGAAAAATGTTCTGCAAAACTTAACCGCTATGTACTTCCTGTTCGCTCAGTTGGAGTTCAGGGTGACTTTAGAACATATCGATTCCCCGCAGTTTTAGACTTTGGAGATGAAGGCAAAGGATTTTCTCACTTACCACACAAATGGGAAAAACTTGAACAAGCCTCTAGCGCTATAACAAACAATGCAACCTATCTTAACCGATGTATTATTCGCTTGTATCAAAATCCCAACATCGATGACAGTGAAATGAAACTGCAAGAGGGCTACTGTACTAAAGAGCGTCTTGATCAGATCCGAGCAGCAGATGACATTATGCTTACCGCTCTACACAAAAACGGTTGGTATGAAAAAATATTTCAGCATCTTACTATAAACTTGCCCTACGCAAGCAAAAAAGAACACTGTAGTATTGTATTAAGACCATTATGTTCTGAAGATGTAATGACAGCACGCTTTGCATGGTTACCGCAAGATTTGCTGACTGCAATAGTAAGTGACATTGCTGCTATTCCAACCATAGATGCAATTTTCTACGACTTAAGCAACAAACCCCCTGCAACGTTTGGATGGGAGTAGAATACGGCACATTCCGAAGGTAAGTTACACAACCACTTCCTGCACAAGGGCGCTTATGTCCTTTGCAGAAAGACTGCCTTCTTTGACGCGTTGGGCAATTTCTTGAGACGAGTATTTGTCTTCGGGGTAAAGCACAACAACAGCTTTATCTCCACACTGCAAAAAATTGTGTTCACCAAAATCGGTATAACGCGTTGCACCAATTGAAACCATAATTTGCGAGGGACAGCCTGCATGTTGCAGGTAAGCATTTATGTTTTCTGCAGGACCTTCGTCTTGTTGAAAGTTTAAACGGTCAACAATCCAGTCAGTTAGTTTTGCATAGATGTAGCTGTAGTCACGGACGGCACTGTCTTCACCGTAAGCAAAGACATCACTACTCCGCACAAGAAAACTTGCTATTCGATAACGGTCAAGGATTCCACCGGGAGCATAAGAATCAATATCTATTGCATTAGAAGAAAAACCTTTTGAAGAAGGTCCCCAATTTTTTTTGACACTAATTTTCTTTGCACCTTCTTTACGGATTGAACAGTCGTTTGAAGCAGCAAATGCTTTTGGCTCCAGCGAAACAACACGCCCTGCCTTCCACAGAACTTCACACACAAGAGCACACTCAGGTTCAATCTGAATCTTCTGCTCGCCTTTAGGAAAGATAATTTTTTCTGAATCAAAGGGAAAGTTATGTAAAAACACAGGCACTGCATTTTCATCAATGCACATTCCCTGAGCAATGGGAATGTATGTGGGAAACAAAGCTTTCGGAGCATTTGCTTCTACTGTTTTTACATTTGCAAAATCACGGGCTTCGCCTGCCTGTTCCAAATGTCCTGTAAAATTTCCTGCAACTCCAAAGCAGGGAGTCGAGTGCAAATCAAAAGTCATGCAAACCTCTACAGTTCAACACCCAGTCCACCGTTTGCAGCGGCATCATCAGAAAGTTTTTTTCTAAAGGCAAGCAACTTCTGTTTAACAGAATCATCTTTGAGTGCAAGAATTTGTAAAGCAAGATAGGCAGCGTTTTTTGCGTTTCCAATACCAACAGTTGCAAC
>DMQP01000158.1:0-2746 GCA_003455655.1 Treponema sp.
TCCGGACCAACATTGGGTTTAGGCTGAGGATTTTCTGGATTGATTTCAAGCAGTGCGTCTCCTGTTCCCGTAATAAAAGGAAGGGTCCACTTGTACAGTTCTTCATCGCTTAATGCACGAATATACTGACCGTTGTACCATTCCAATTTTTTGTAGTCAAAAACAGCAGGTGCTTTATTAAGGTGTTCAAGGCGGAAGGCTTTGCCCAATTCTTCGAGCGTATACATGTCTTTACCTTCTTCGTAAGAACAACCCAGCAAGGCAACATAGTTTACAATAGCTTGAGGAAGATAACCTCTTGCACGGAATTCATTCAAACTCGTTGAACCATGACGCTTAGAAAGTTTTTTTCCATCAGAACCATTTACCATGGGAAGATGACAGAACTCTGGATGTTCCCAACCGAAAGCCCGATACATCTGAACATGCAAAGGTGTTGAAGGAATCCATTCTTGAGCACGCATAACATGACTAATTTTCATCATGTGGTCATCAACAATGTTTGCCAAGTGATATGTTGGGAAGCCATCGCTTTTAAGCAAAACAGGATCAGGACTTATGTCTTCGTTTTTCCAAACAATATCTCCTAAAAGGTGATCGTGGAATTTTGTTTCACCTTCAAGAGGCACCTTAAGACGAATAACATAGGGCTTACCTGCATCAAGATTTGCTTTAATTTCTTCTGGCGTAAGATGACGACAGTTGCGGTCATATCCTGGCGGCAGTTTGTTTTCTGTCTGAATTTTGCGAATGCGTTCAAGACGTTCTGCATCACAGAAACAGTAATAAGCTTCACCCTTTTCTACCAGTTCTTGTGCATATTTTTTGTACAGTTCAAATCGTTCGCTCTGAACATAAGGACCGTATTCTCCGCCTTTAGAGCCGCCTTCGTCCCAGTCTATGCCCAACCAAGCCATAGTGTCGTACAGGTTCTGAACATATTTTTCGTCATAGCGTGTACGGTCTGTATCTTCAAGACGCAAAATAAATTTTCCGCCCTGAGAGCGGGCAAACAAATAATTAAACAGCGCAGTACGCACACCGCCAATATGCTGCATTCCTGTTGGAGAAGGAGCATATCTGACTCTTACTTCACTCATAGTAAAACCTCTAAAATGATTTTTTCGTTCCACATTATATAGAGAAGAATGTTTTTTTACAATACAAGGGCCTTAATACCCCATTGAACTAAGACTTTTGCTGTCTCGTTGAAGCACAGTGCTGTTAGGATAGTTTGCAAGTCCTTCGTCTAAAAGGCGTCGGGCTTCGGTGTACTTTCCTGCATTTGCTAAAGTGGCAAAGGCGTTATGAACTTGAACCGCATAATTTTCCAGGCAGGCTTTGAGCGAACGGTTAAGCAAAGCATTTTGGGGCAACTTTTCTAAAGCTTGAGAGGCAGTTTGTGCGGCAACAAGATATCCTTGTGTTTCTGCAAGCGAATTAATTTTTTTTAGCCAAGCGTATTCCATAAGGGAAGTAATTTTTTCAGAAATTGTTTTATCTTCTGTCAAAGGATTTGACTTTACTTGCTCAAGAAATTCAAGCGCTGCATCTGGGTTAAGTGAATAAGAAGTTTCTTCAATATATTTAATAAAGACTAAGACTGAAAGACGCTGAACATTTGTTTGACTTGCATACTTTTTGTAAGCGTCAAGAAAGTTTGAAGCTTCTTCCCATTTACCTGCATTTAAATATTCTGCACACTGATTAAACAGTGTATTGTCGTACACACTCTGCAAAGTGTCAGACCAGTAACGGCTCTCTTTGTTTTTACACAGAATAAGCCAGTCCAGTGCACGAACATAGTTTTTTTGTCTTTGTTCATTTACCGCATAATTATTACAAGCAGATAAAAAAGAATCTAAAGCTTCTTCGTATTCAGCGGTGGGGGCATTTTGCAAAAGAGAAAGTCGATCAAGCATAAGCTGAACAGAAAGCGCATAGTCTCCTTGATTTTTAGCATCGGCTGCTCTGTTTTGAGCAATAAGAGACACGAGCATTGGCAGTGAACAAGAAAGGCAAGAACGATAGACTCGAGCTTCTACCACAGCATAACGGCTTGAATCTTCTGAAACATATTTTCTTTGTCCGGGATTATAACCATAAGGATTAGTTGTTTCGACACTTACCCAAGAACCATTTATGTTAACTTGGCAAAAAGCATGACCTGTTGTTTTCTTTGGCTGAACAGTAAGACCAAGTTCACTTGCAAGACAGGCATAAAGCACGCTTGAAGAAACGCAGTTGTAAGTTCCTTTTTCAAACAGAACAATCATCGAAGACTGTGGTAATTCGTATCGAGTTAACACTTGGTCGTACATAAGTGTAAGCACTGCTTCTGCACGAGTTGCACTGTCTGCATCTTTGTACTGAGACGAAAGCTTTGTAACAAGACTGTCATACACTGCTAAAGCATTTTTTGCCTGACTACTTTCCAAAGAAAAACCCGAAAGCACAATGGCTGCTTCCATAAGTTGACGCGGAGAGGCATTTGCATTTCCAGAACAGGGAATGTCTACAGGATCGAGAGAAGGAAAAGTGTTTTGAGAATACAGAGAAGAAGTGCATACAAAAAGTGCGCATACACCTATTATCATCCTCAAAAAAAATTTCATTTCTGTGTCTTACCTTCGTGTTGCAAGCGGTTTTCTTCTAAAGCAGCAAAAAGTTCAGGATAATCCTTTTGCAAGCGAACAGGTCTACCTTCTGAATTGAAAAAACAGTGAGATGTTTCGCCCGTACACAC
>DMQP01000158.1:2858-7347 GCA_003455655.1 Treponema sp.
GAACATTCTTTTATATAAGCTTCAATCGAAACCGTATCTGCAAATGTTGTTGAGTGCAAAAAGTGACTTGAAACAGTAAGCACTGGAGAAGCAAGTCCCATTTCTTCCATTTTGTCAAAACCCCAACCTATCTGATTTAAAAAAGAAACACGAGCTTCTTCCATCCAACGAATGTAATTTGAGTGATGTGTAATTGCCATTTTGTCAGTTTCATAATACTGAACAGTGTGAATATGTGGTTCCATGCAGTAAGAATAACATATTGCCGATTTTCTTGTAAATAGTTATACTCTAAGTATGGAAAAGGCAGTTTTAATTACAGGCGCAAGTAGTGGCTTTGGAAAAGAATTTGCAAAGTTGTATGCAAAAGACAAAAATAATCTTGTGCTTGTTGCCCGCAGTGAAGATACCCTTAATCAAATAAAAGCAGAACTCGAAGACTCATACGGAATAACAGTGTATGTGTATGCAAAAGATCTTTCTCTTCCTCAGGCAGCAAAAGAAGTTTTTGCTTTTACTGAACAAAAAGACATTTGTGTTACCACGCTCATAAATAATGCTGGCTACGGAGACTGGTGCGAATTTACAGAAGCCGATCCTGCAAAACTTGATGCAATGATTCAGTTAAACATTACCGCTCTTTTCCAACTGTGTAGACTCTATGCTCCTATTATGAAGCAAAATAAAAGTGGCTCTATTTTAAATGTTTCTTCTCTTGCAGCTTTTAGTGCAGGTCCGCTTATGGCAACCTATTACGCAACAAAAGCTTTTGTTCTTTCACTTTCAGAATCGCTTGCTGAAGAATTAAAACCCTATGGCGTTACCGTAAGTGCACTTTGTCCAGGCCCCGCAAACACTGGTTTTGTTCAAAAAGCAGAACTTTCATCTTCTTCTTTTGCAAAAGCATTTTCTCATATGAGTGCAAAAAAAGTTGCCGAATACGCATACAAAAAACACAAAGCTAAAAAGACTATTATTCTGCCAGGACTGCTTCCCAAACTAATGGTTTTGGGCGCAAGACTTGCTCCTCGTTCTTTGTGCAGAAAAGTTGTTATGAGTATTCAGAAAAAATAGTTTCTGACTTCGGCTTCTATTCCAAAATCGTTATTTCTACACGGCGATTTAAAGCCTTACCTTCTGCAGTCGAATTGTCTGCAAGGGGTTTTGTTCCTCCACTACCCTTGCAAATAAAGCGCTCTTGTGCAAGGCCACGAGCAACCAGAGCTTTTACAATTGCATGTGCGCGTTCAAGAGAAAGTGTTTTTTCTCCAGCTGGATTTCCTGTAGAAGCGGTGTGACCTTCCACCATAAAAAGTGAATTAGGAACTTCTTTTAGAATTGCAGCAATGTCGTCTAAACGCTCTGCCTCTTCGGGAAGTAATTCTGCACTGTCGGGCTTAAAGCGAAGATTTTGCATAGTAAGCATAAGACCAGAAGCGGTTTCACTTACGCCAATGCCTTTGCGGCCAGTAACAGAAACAGGACGCTTACCACCACTTGTTCCTCCAGAAGCACCACTGGTATTTCCATTACCAGCACCGCTAACCCAACCAGAAACAAACTGTTCTGATTCCTCAGCAGAAAGAATTCCCACACGCTGTAAAGCAGGAAAGATTTTGCTTCTGTCAATTACAGGTGGATATTTTGTAAAGAGACTGATTGTTCCCTTAAGACGAACAGTGCGACCGTCTGCGTAAGTAAACTGTTCATCTGTTCTGTCGCGAACAACTAAAGCGGTTCCGGTTGCTTTGCTTACATGCATTGTTGCTTCATGAGAACCTGCTGCTTTAACTAAATCTGGATCTCCCTGTTCGTCATAGACACCGTTACCATAACGAGTTGCCCAGCGAGCGGTAATGACATACACTTCTTCGCCACTGTCACTGACGGTGTCGCCGGTATAGGTGTATTCGACATAAAGGGGAAGAATAGTAAAAATTCCTTTTTCCAAAGGGTCAACTGCCCGTTCAGCAGAAGCATGCCAAGATTGACCAAGACTAACTTTCTGAGAAGTAAAAGCGGGAAAACTTCTGAATGAAGGATATCCGTTGTCGGTAACCATGCACAAATCACCGTCTTCGTCTATAGTAAACTGAGAGGGAATTGAATCGTTAATGCCACTGTTTACAGAACGAGCATCATGCTTTGTTTGCTGAAGAACATAAAAACTTCCGTCGTAAAAAGTGCCTGTGTTGGTAATGAAAGAACGCACTTCACGGCTGACAAGTCCTGTATACTTACCGTTGTCGTAACGCAATAAATCGGTTCGCTCCACCAGCTGATAGTTACGGTTACCCCGGTAAAGCAGTTCTGCCTGCTGAGCAAAAGAGGCGCACATTGTTAAACAAAGAGCCAAGAGCGTTAGAGTTCGCTTCATCCCATTCCTCCATCATACATACTAACAATTATAACATGGCATAGGTTGCATACAAAAGCAAATAATGTTACACTCCACATTTGAGAATCACTCTCAAAAGAACTATGGCAAAGGAAATTCAATACAACACAAAACATCACGAAGCACTCATTGCATACTTGAAAACTATTCCAGGACAGCATGTTACCATAAACGACATTTGCGCTCACTTTACCACAGGAAGCCACAAGATGGGAGTTGCAACCGTTTACCGTCAGATGGAACGTCTTGTTCAAGAAGGGCTTGTACAAAAATACATTATTGACGAAAAAAGCAGCGCCTGTTTTGAATACATTGGCGACAATTCTGCAAAGGAAAAAACATGCTTTCACTGTAAATGCGAAAACTGTGGCAAACTGATTCATCTAGCTTGTGATGAAATTGAACACATGCAGTCTCACTTTTTAAAGGACCACGATTTTACTCTTGATACAACACGAACTGTCTTTTACGGATTATGTAGCGACTGTCGCAAAGGAGGAAACGCATAATGCCGCTTATAAGTGCAGACAATCTTTCTTTGGGATACGCTTCAAAAACAGTTGCATCACACATTTCTTTTACGGTAAACGAAGGTGACTTTCTGTGCATTGTAGGACACAATGGTGCAGGAAAAACAACATTACTGCGCACGCTCTTGGGTTTACAGCAAGCTCTTTCTGGAAAACTCATCAAAGACGAAAGTAAAAAAATACGCATAGGCTATTTGCCTCAACAGACAGCACTGCAAAAAGATTTTCCTGCTTCTGTAAAAGAAATTGTTCGGTCAGGTTTTCAGGCTTCTTGTTCACTTTTGCCTTTTTATTCTATTCAGCAAAAACATCTTGCCCACCAAACCTTACGCCAAATGCACATGCTTGAATTTGAAAACCGCTGCTACCGAGAACTTTCTGGAGGACAACAACAGCGTGTTCTTTTAGCAAGAGCTTTATGCGCTACAAAAACACTTTCTAAAAAAGACAATGCATGTCCGCTTCTTATGCTTGATGAACCTACAGCAGCACTAGACCCCGAAGCAAGTTCAGAACTAAGAGAAGTGTTACAAAACCTTAACAAAGAAAAACACACAACTGTTATTATGATAACCCATGACATTCAAAATGCACTGTCGCTTGCTACTCATGTATTGCACATTGCAGACACATCTTTTTTCGGAACCCTTGAAGACTACCGCTCAAGCGAACTCTTTTCTCTTTTTACAAAGGAGGTAACGCTCCATGCATGAATTATTAGATCAACTTGTCTATTATCTTTCTATGCCCTTTGTACGAAACGCACTGATTGTTGGTGTATTGATTTCGTTATGTTCTTCGCTTTTAGGAGTAACTCTTGTATTAAAAAGACTGTCTTACATAGGTGACGGTCTTTCCCATGTTGCCTTTGGTGCTCTTGCCATTGCAGCCGTAGTAAGTCTTACTAACACTATGATTATTGTGTTACCAGTTACCATAGCTGTAGCAGTTCTTCTTTTACAAACAGGACAGAACACATCTATCAAAGGAGATGCTTCTATAGCAATGCTTTCTGTAGGTTCGCTTGCAGTCGGTTACCTATTGATGAATGTTTTTTCTACTTCTTCAAACATTTCCGGCGATGTATGCACGACACTCTTTGGTTCAACTTCAATACTGACACTTTCAACAAAAGAAGTAAAACTGTGTATGATTCTTTCTGCAGTTGTGATTGTTGCTTTTGTTTTGTGCTATAACAAACTGTTTGCGGTAACGTTCGATGAAGATTTTTCTAAAGCAAGTGGACTGAATGTAAAACTCTTTAATATATGTATTGCAGTTATTATTGCAGTTATTATTGTGTTAGCAATGAACTTAGTAGGTTCGCTCCTTATTTCGGCTTTGGTTATTTTCCCTGCCTTATCTGCTATGAGAGTGTGTAAGTCATTTTTTTCTGTTACCCTTTGTTCCGCCATACTTTCAACTTGCAATGCTTTTATAGGAATGATTATTTCTATTTTAGCGGGAACTCCAGTGGGATCTACCATTGTCGCAGTGAACCTTGCTTTATTTATTATTTTCTTTATCGTCGGAAAAATTAAGGCATAAAAAAACCGCCTCC
>DMQP01000163.1 GCA_003455655.1 Treponema sp.
TTTTCTAAGGAGGGCAGCTATGAAAAGTTGCAAAAAGTTTGGTCTGGCGGCAATCGCCTTGGTGTTGGGTGCACTTCTGTGCATGAGCGTAACGGGATGTCCCAATCCTAATTCTGCTGAGTCAAAGCCGTATGTAGGAACCTACAAGTCTGAAACCGGTATAACTCTCGTACTGAAGAGTGACGGCACTTCTACATGGAGTATGAGTCAAGGTGGAAACAACAATAGTGGCTCTGGTACCTACACTGTTAGCGGAAGTACTGCAACAGCAACTTATACCGTGGGTACTCCTTCTGGAACGGTTACTGCAGAAACAGCAGACAACTGGGCTACATTTACCGCTAACTCAACTGAATTTAGCATGAATAATGTAAAGTTTACCAAGCAGTAAGTTTTAGCTTAAAACACTATGTTCCCTCTGCACTTATGCAGGGGGTTCTTTTTTTGCAAAATCTGTCAGTAGCAAATTAAATTTTATATGCCTTACTGGCAGATTCGTCATATTTGTTTGGAAAGGAGATTTTATATGAAAAAACTTACGGCAATCATTTTTCTTTCTCTCACGGCAATGCTCAGCGCGCTAGCCGTCGAGGTGGAAATGGATTTGAACTATTTCTATACATTCACGAACCACACGAATAGTCTGGTATCTGGAAATGTGGAAAACCATGAATGGAGTGGTTCGTCATGGACTGATACTTCAACGTCGGATGGGGAAAACCTAAAAAAAGCGAGCGCGGAAGTCCAGGGTGGAATGATTGGCATTGAGAACTTATGGACGTTTTACTTTGGGAAACCTCTTTCATGGGTTGATATAGGATTTAATGTGGGGGCGGATTTTGCCTTGGACAGGGCTACCAGTCTGTCAAAGGATGATGGGAATTCATTCAGCATTAATAGTGCGGCCATCAGATGGTCCGCGATGCTGGGGCTTGCATTAAGGTTTAACATGACTGAAAATCAGTATCTGTATTTTTCACCGCAATTCAAATACTCTGGGCTTGAATCACGGTCTGGGACATACCCTACTATTACCTATGGTGGCGGTGAGTATGATATTCCCTCTTATTATGCGGGGGCACATATATGGTCAATAGGATTGAACCTTGATGTGGGTTACAAAATACTATTTAAGTCATGGGGAAACTATAATATGGGCATGAACTTTGGGGCTAACTTGAGCGTTCCTGTTTACGGCTATTCACATGTGTCCAGTGTCATTCCGGCTTCTGGCGGTGGCGCATATACTGAAACATACTTGAACGGTTATGTAACCGGCGGCTTCACCGGCAACATCTATGTGGGT
Organism: Treponema sp.; assembly: GCA_003455655.1. GTDB lineage: Bacteria > Spirochaetota > Spirochaetia > Treponematales > Treponemataceae > Treponema_D. The sequence goes on from DMQP01000163.1 coordinate 1,307, forward strand.
GTGTGCTTCAACTTCGGGAAGAAGTAGCCGTAAGGCGACTTTTCCACTTTTCCACACCTTAAAAAAATCTCCAATGCTATAGCATTGGAGTGATTGACACAACCACTCCAAACGCGAACCATTGCTAACGCTCGGTTCGCGTTTGGCAGATTTTTCTAAGGAGGGCAGCTATGAAAAGTTGCAAAAAGTTTGGTCTGGCGGCAATCGCCTTGGTGTTGGGAGCACTTCTGTGCATGAGCCTAACGGGATGTCCCACTGCTAACACTGCAAGTACTGAGACTGCTGAGTCAAAGCCATATGTAGGAATCTACACGGCTGAAAGCGGTGAAACTCTCGTACTGAATGGTGACGGCACTTCTACAGTGAATCAAGGCGGTGTTGCAAGCCTTAGTGGCACTGGTACCTACACTGTTAGCGGAAGTACTGCAACACTAACTTATACCGAGGGTGATATTAATGATACGATTACTGCAGAAACAACAGACAACTGGGCTACATTTACCGCTAACTCAACAGCGGGCATGACTAATAAAAGGTTTACCAAGCTGTAAGTTTTAACTTAAAACACTATGCTCCCTCTACACTTATGCAGGGGGATCTTTTTTTTTGCAAAATTATCTGGCGCAGGCGCTTTCCAGTATGTCTATAAGTTCTGCATAGTCTTTTTGAATTTCTTTTGCGTTGCTTAACAAAAGATGTTCTAGTTCTGTATGGAAGAGTCTGTCTTTTGCACTTACCGGCATGTACTGTATGTCGTTTTGCGTGTAGTAATGTTCTATACATCCACGGGGTAAGATAAAGACATCTGCTGCAGCGGTTGCCGCAAGAATTATTGCAAACAAATTTTTTATAGCGCTTAGACTTTGTGCACTTTGTTCAGTAAGAACACTTGCAAGTTTTTTATCTAATTGCATAACTCCTTGTAGTGTTACCGTCTTAAATGTGTCTATGTTTTCTGCGTTGTCATGTTTTAAATCAAGTGCTGTTAGTTTTTCGATAAGAAGACTTAGTGCATTTGGAATTTTTTGTTTGTGTTTTGATTCAGCATAATTGCATAACTCTCTGCCCACAACTGCAAGATACTGTTCTAAGCGCACAATCAATTTTTCAAGTGAAAGATGTTTTGAAAGTTCTTTTACTGTAAAAACTGTTTTTAAAAACTTTTCTTGTTTGGGAAGTTGCCGTTCAAGCCACACTGCTGTTCGTTCGTCTGCACAAAACACATCGCGCAGTTTACCACTAAAGAGCGAATCTAAGTCGGTAATAATTCGGCTATTGGTTCCTAAAAGAGCACATACTTTACAAAAGACACCCAGTTCATCTTTTCCGCCAACATCAATAATTCCTGTTCCTGCAATACCTCTGTCTGTATGCACATACGGAAGCAAATTGGTAAACAGTTGTTGATCTGTGTATCCTTCAACAAAGACTTGATTATCTGAAAAGAAAAATTGTTTGTGATAGGTATTGAAGCGGGGTAAAAATCGGCGTAACAATTCTTCATCGCGATTATCTAAAACATCAATGTGAGTTGGTTCACGATTCGTATGACAAACAATTACTCCCTTCATTTCTTCTGGAAATCTTACATCAATAAAAAAAGGAGAATGTGTTATTAAAAAATACATACGCTTGGGGTGGCGTTTAGAAACACGACGCAACTCTTCTGCAAAAAAATGTTGGAATTGTGGATGCAGATGCAGTTCGGGTTCATCAAAAACAATGCAAGTGTTTCCTGTATTTGCGTAGAGAACAACAAGCAGAGTAATTATTTCGCGTAGACCATGACATTCAACTTCTTGCAGATTGTATTCAACATTCCACGCACGATTTATAACAACAGGAATAAGAGAGTGTTCGTGTTCTTTAAAGACAATAGATTTTCCAAACATGCTCGAAAGCACAGATTGAACTTTATTACGAACTTCTTCATTTGTGCGCAAAATGCTAACCGTTTCTTCTTCTGAAGAAACACTATCTCGTTCTGCTTTAAGAAATTTAACTGAATATCCTGCTTTACCAAACTGTTGGGCAATTGACTGTGCAAGCAAAGTCTTTCCAGAACCGTTTGGTCCAACAATTAAGTTGATGTGAGTCCAAGTATCTTTTTTGAACACAGCCTTTCCCCACAGAAAAGGCAGTTTTACTTTTGTTGGAAGATAAACCACGCTTTTAGTATACGGCAGAATGGAGTATTTGTCACGCTTAAAAATTGTTGTCGTAGAAGTAAAACTGTGTTATACTTTTTGCATGACTTGTTTTGTAAAAAAAGTGCTTGCACTGACTCTTGTTTGTGTAGGTTTTATTCAGACGGTAACAGCCGTAGAAGTTGATGAGCCAGAATTGCAGAGTGCTGGTTCACTTGGTGACTCAATTGAATTTGAAAATTACGGTGGCCCGTATGCGGTTATAGAAACAGCAGAAGCTATTACAGGAATAGGAACTGCTTTGGGTCAAGAAGTTGCACTCAGTTTGGAAACACCTATTACTGTTCAGCCTGAAGCAAAGTATTCACTTATTCATGCAATTGATCTTTCTACACAAGAAAAACTTGATGCCGATATTCTTTTATTGAATGAAAACGCACAGGTTGATCACATTAAAAACTTACGCCGCATTATAGCCGGATACTTAGCAGCTGCTTATGGTTACGAAAAATCAGACGCAGAAACAATTGCAGTTTTTGTTACGCTGTACAATGCTGTGTATCGTGGACAGATGTCAGTTTTTGAAGAACGCTATAAGCCAACAGTTACTCAATATCTTACACCAGAAAAAGTTGGTTTAAGTACAAACTGGCAAGAGTGGCCGGGTAACACTCAGATTGTTATTCCTCTTAGTGATATTAGCGCAGGTCTTTCTGTTGTAGATACGAGTGTTATTAGTGATGAAAATGTAATTGAAGCTTTGCGTAACGATACCGACAAAGGTGTTGAAGTTCGCGAAGAACTTGCAGAAATAAAAGAAAGAGAAGCAGTTTCTGCAACTGAACGTGCACAAGAAGCACAAAAGCAAGCAGCAGTAGAGCGTCAGGCAGGAAACACAACAGCAGCACAACAGTCAGCGGCAGTCGCAACTGCTCAACAGCAAATGGCAGACCGCAAGACTACAGAGACACGCACAGAACGCCAGCAGATTGAACAAGACAAGGCAGAAGTTGCGGCAATAGACACAACTCAGTATGTTACCGGATTGTTTGGAGCAAATTCGGGAAACGGTTTGTATCGTTTGCTTACACTCAATGGAACAAATGGAGCAATTGTTAAAAAATCTCCTGTAACGCAGATTCACCGAACCGCTGTGTATGTTGTTTCTAACATTTCTTTAGATAACGGTGACGGAACCAGTACAACTTACGATGATTTGTATATGGCTGTATGCGGAATTGATGACGGTCATTCGGCAGTACGCTTGTGTCTTATTGATGCAGAGGCACTTGAAATGCAACTGCAAAGTTCAGAAGTTTTAGCAGACACAACAGATTTAGTTCAGTATGGTGATTTTTACTATGTCATTATCCGCGAAGGTGAAAGTTATTTTGTAGGCATGTACGATAAATATCTTGCATTAAGAGGACGCAGCTCTATAGAAGTAAAGCCCACCTCTCCCATCAATATAACAGGTGGTGGACTTTTAGTAACTGCTCCTAACGGAAAACCATGTCTGTTAAGCGCAAGCGATTTGTCTGAAATTTGGTAAGTTATTTTGTGTGGAAGGTAATAGCACCGTCCCAACTTTCAGGCGGATTTTTTATAAACTCTTCGCAGCGTTCCAACATAAGTTTTGAAGCTTTGTCGTTGGGGCATGCTGCAAGAGATTTTTCAAAGTATTCTTTTGCAAGATTAAAGACACCTTGTTTATACAAATCTAAACCTTTAGAATAGCAGTCACGATATTCTATACTGAACTCTTCCTGATTGCGGTCAACAGCATAGATAGGAACACCTTTTGTTTTACCCTTAACTTTAACATCATCAAGATAACGGAAAATAAAATCTGCACCCTTAATGTCGTTTTTAACATCTTCACTAACCAACAGTTGAACACCGTATGTTTTAGTAAGACCTTCAAGACGAGAAGCAAGGTTTACACTGTCACCAATAACAGTATAGTCTGTTTTATCTGCTGAACCAATTGAACCGACGGTTACATCTCCGTAGTGAATTCCAATTCCAATGTTAAACTGCATTCCTTCTGGCATAACTAAATCTTCAAGTGGAACAGAAGGCAGTGCCTGGCGCATTTCGTAAGCAGCAGCAACAGCACGGCGAGCATTATCTTCGTAACTGACAGGAGCACCAAACAAGGCCATAATGGCATCTCCAATAAACTTGTCTATAGTGCCACCGTGTTTTTTGATAATGTTAACCATTATAGTAAAGTAGCGGTTTAAGAAAGCAACGATTGTTTCTGGTTTGTTCAATTCACTTATGCTTGTGAACGAGCGAATGTCACTGAACAAAATAGCAATAACGCGTTTTTCACCAGATGCAACAGTGTCTGAAGTATCTGCTTCGTCAACAAGTTGGTCAATAATTTGTTCGGGAACAAAACGACTGAAAGCTTTACGAACGCGTTTTTCAAACTGATTTTTCTTTTTCATCAGTATTGCGTTTTCTAAAATAAGTGAACACTGGTTTGCGCAGTACTTAACTAAATCGAGCTGACGGGCAGTGAAGTTTCCTTCTTTTACAATGCTGAGCATACCGATGTTTTCTTTAAGTTCAGAAGTAAGACCAATGCACTGATATGAAGAAAGAGGAACTGTTCCTGTGCGGTAAGAGTCGAGTCTGTTTTTTGTATGAACTTTCTGTGGAACAATTTTTGAAAGGTTCAGGTCCGGATGCATTTTTTCAAAGTCATCAGTACAGACAGTAAGAAATTCTTTTGTTTCTGTTTCTGTAAAATTACTTCCTGTAACATAGTATTCAGTTGGAGTTCCGTTTTCTATAAGATACACAGCTGCAGCAGGAACTTCACAGAACTCTGTAACTACATCAACAAAACCTTCAACAATTTTTTCTACAGAATCAAGATTCTTTGCAAGCGAAAAGAGTTTGCTCATAATTGCATCTTTCATAATATCGCTTTGCACGGGAATAGAAAGAGCACTGCTTCCCGAAAGAGAAACTAAAAGGTTAATGTCAGAAACAAGTGTTGTCTGGTTAACATGAATAAAACTGTCAGCGCCACAGTTTTTCATAAAGAAATTTTCAAAAGCATAATCGCTTGTTGCGAAAAGAGCCACAGGAATAGTCTTTAGTTTGTCCATTGTTTTAATAAGACGAACTAATTCAATACTCTTGGGGTTGTTTGTCTTTGCGTTTATAAGAATAACATCTGGTACATTGCT
>DMQP01000030.1 GCA_003455655.1 Treponema sp.
GGTGTTACTCCTTCTAACTTGGGAGCTGGTTATGTTTTGCGCCGCATTATCCGTCGTGCAGTTCGTCATGGACGCAAGCTGGGAATTGAAAACACATTCCTTGCTGGTATTGCAGAAGTTGTTATTGCTAACTTTAAGAATGCATATCCTGAACTTGAAGCAAATCACGAAAAAATTACTACTGAACTGACTAAAGAAGAAGAAAAGTTTAGCGACACCCTTAAAAAAGGTGAGGCAGAATTCCAAAAGCTGCTTCCTAACCTTATGAAAAATCCCAAAAAAGAAATCAGTGGAAAAGTTGCTTTCCGTCTGTATGATACTTTTGGTTTCCCTGTAGAACTGACTCAAGAACTGGGTGCAGAACATGGCTTTACTGTCGATTTTGAAGGTTTCAAAGAAGCAGAAAAAAAGCATCAAGAAGCATCAAAGAGTCTTGACGCCGGAGCTGCAAAAGGTGGCCTTGCAGAACAGAGCGATGTTACCACTAAATACCACACAGCAACTCACTTGCTACAACAGGCATTGGTTCAGGTTTTGGGTAATGAAGTTGCACAAAAGGGTAGCAACATCAATAATGAACGAATGCGCTTTGACTTTACCTTTAGCCGTCCTATGACTAAAGAAGAAATTCAGCAAGTCGAAGACATTGTTAATCAGAAAATCAAAGAAGATCTTCCTGTTACTATGGAAGTTATGACTTTGGAACAGGCACAGGCAGAAGGTGCTCGTGCGCTCTTTACCAACAAATATGGCGAAAGCGTTAAAGTGTATACCATTGGCCGTGATCCGAAAACAGACTGGTTCTCAAAAGAAGTGTGTGGTGGACCTCATGTTCAGCATACAGCTCAAATTGGCGACTTTAAAATTCAGAAGGAACAGTCTTCTTCTGCTGGGGTGCGTCGTATTCGTGCTGTTATTAGCGGAGGGCTACCCCTCGATAAATAAAATCCTCCTGTAACTTACTTCAGTGCAGGTGGTTATATCAGTGAAGCCTGGAGGAACATGAGTTCTTCCGTTACTACTATATTTGTATAGAGGTGTATAAAATGAAACGTGTTGCGATTGGAATTGCACTTATGCTGACCGTTGCAGTCTCTGCTTTTGCACAGAATGATCTGCAGCCCCTTGCTATTGTCAAGGTAAACAAATCTGAAACAATCACGTTAAAGCAACTGAAATCTCGTGTTGGCTATGAGCTTAAAAAGTATGAAGCTTATGGCATTACGTCTTTTACTACGGAACAGAAACAGCAGCTTCTTGAAACTATGATAGACGAACGTCTGATTGTTCAGGCTGCAACTCGTGACGGAATTGCCGCATCGGTAACCGACACTATGGTTGATCAAGCTTTCCTTTCTCAGATTGCACAGAGTCTGGGTGTTCAGCTTACAGAAGCTCAGTTGAGTGATCTTATTAAACAGCAAACCGGTAAAACCTTGCAGGAATACATTCTTGCAAATACGGGTATGACTCTTGCAGATTTTAAGGCAAACCTTAAGAATCAGCTCATCATTCAGCAGTATGTTGTTGCAAAAAAGCAGAACGAAATTCAGTCTGTTGCCGCAACAGATGCAGAAATCCGTCAGTTCTATGACATCAACAAGGCAAAGTTCATTCAAGACGATATGATTAGCCTCTTCCTCTTTGGTGTTCCAAAAGGAAATGATGCTGTTGCTGCACGGGCCGCTGCTGTAGACTACCGCAACAAGTATATTGCAAACACAAGCCTGCGCACTACTTGGGAAAACTCTTCAGACAATGGCACTAAGTTCTATGCAGAAGATCAGCTTATTCCCAAGAATGCAAGCGCTCAACAGCAGTTGGGATGGACTCAGGAAAACTTTACTAAACTGTTTGCAAGCGATATTGGTTATGTAAGTGAAATTACAGAAACAGCAACTAACTATCAGTTCTATGCTGTTCTTAGTAAATATGATGCAAAGATGCTTTCACTGAGCGATTTGGTTCAGCCCAACACAACTGTTACCGTTTACGAGTACATTCGCTCTGGTCTTACTCAGAACAAAATCAGTGAATATCTTGCAACTGCAGCTCAGTCTCTTGCAGACGAACTTGATACATCTGCAAATGTAGAACGCAAAAAGACTGGTGCAGATCTTACCAAACTGCTTGAGGGTTGGTAAGTGTCACGTAGAAAATCACGCGTACTGGCATTACAGGCTCTCTACTCATACGATGTGGGTGGAGTGCCTTTAGACCAGTTACTTACCTTTGACTGGGACTCAAAAGATTTGCTCTCTTCTGCTTCTGAAAATGAAGAGAGTCTTGCTCCTGATAGCGATTCTTATGATCTTGCTCGCATTATAGTTTCGGGAACAATTAATCATCTTGAAGAAGTTGACGGTCACATAAAAAATCATCTGTCTGCAAACTGGGATATGGAACGCATTAGCCGAGTAACACTTGCTATTTTGCGCATCAGTGTTTATTCACTCTGTTACTTGTCAGATATGCCTGCCTCAGTTGTTATTGACGAAGCCATTTCTCTTGCCAAAGATTATGGAAGCGATGATTCCTTTAAGTTTATAAATGCCGTCCTTGATAACATCAGAAAAGAACTTGCGGTGTAAACATTTTTTCGTACGGATTTTTCTGTCTCTTTTTCTTGCCCTTACTTTGGTAAGCATACAATCATGTTCTTCTCATTCAGAAGGTGCATCCTTTACTTCGCGTTTAGATGAAGTTGATGCTTTTATAAGTGCAGGCGATTTTTCTGGTGCTGTAAAGTTGCTTGCAGATGTTTCCAAAGAAGCCTACAGTGCCTATTCTCGACTGGGTGTGTACAAGCGTTACATGCTCTTAGGCGAAAGTGAACGTGCAGAAAAAGTTTTAGTCAAAGGACTAAAAAAACTTCCCCACAATCCAGAACTGAGTGCAGTTTATGCAGATTTTCTTTTACGCCAAAACCGTCTCCGTGAAGCAGTGCGTGTTTCAGCTTGTCTTTCGGGAACAGAATACGGTTCGTTTTACTCTGAAGCAGTCTTGCGTCTTTTGGCAACAGGAACAGTAACCGAAGATCAGGCTTTTAATCCTCCCAAGAGACAGAAAAAAAATCAGCAAGTAAATGTTCAGCCACAAATGTATCATCAAATGCGCTTTGTTCCCCTCTATGCAGATGCTTACAAGGCAGCTGGAGACTGGCGTTGGATGGGAAATGCACTTACTCTTTGTATGATAAATGGCGATACAGAACAGGCTTTGTCTTTACGACCTCGTGCCTTACATTCGCTTCAAGAAAAACTTTTGTGGTCTTTTGTTCTCTACGATACAGAGCGTTATGCAGAATGTCTTGAGGTTTTGCTTACTGCCCGCGATGCTCTGCACATTACTTCTTCAACTCTTGCAAGTCCTATTGCCCAATCGCTTTCGCAGCGAGAAAGTGTTGCAACGTATTTTGAACTAAATGCACTTTTGGCAGATGTCTACTACATTTTAGGAAGTGATGATGCTTCTGAAGTAGAACGAACAAAACTTATTGCAGAACTTTCTCAAGTTAGTGCATCTCTTTTGCCAGACTCTTTTGCAGTTCATGTTATGCCACTGGTTTATCTTAACAGTATTGCTCACGCCCGTGCACAAAACAATGCTCTGCATCAGTACCAACTGTTAGAAATTGCGCTTGAAGATTTTAGTTCTAACCGAGATGTACTTGCTGCCTTTGGTCAGTTTGCCCTTGATACTGCATCTCGTTCTCCAGAAGACGAACTGTTAGTTCAATTGCGTGAAGCAGGGTTACGCACTCAAGCTATGGAAGAAGCCGATAAAGTTCCCAACATTGCTTTGGAAGAAGCGCTCTCTTATGTTGACGCATCTCTTGAACAAAAACGCGACGTCTCTCTTGTTGTTCTTCGAGAAGAATTAAGCGATGCCTCTAATGCTTCAGAACGCAAAGAAGTAAAAATTGCTCATGCCTGGAAACTTTTGGAACGCGAAGAAACAGGAACAAATTCCTATCCTCCAGAAGTGCTTTCTTATGCTCTTAGTCGTTTGCTTGACTGCGGTTCTTATGATGATGCTCGCGATTTATTCTTCCGAACTCTCTATGCCTCTTTGGGTCAAGACTATGATTTACAAACTCACCCCGAACAGCTGTCTTTGTGGCAAGCAGAATATGCTGCTTACTTTGCAGGTTGTGACGGAAACGCAAAACTAAGTCGCACTTTGTATGCTTACATTGCAGACACCTTTGCTAACCGAACAGCAACCTTACATTCTGCGGGGCAAAACGAATCTGTGGTAAATGCACTGGTTAACCTTGCGCTTATTCAAGCCAGTTGTAGCGAAGACACCCTTGCTTTGCAAACACTTAACAAGGCTTCTGCTAAAACTCGCTCTTTCCGTACAAAAGCAGAAATTTTATATAGACTTGCACTTTTGCATAGGGGACTGGGAGACAAACGCAATGCCTTGCGTTCTTTACAGTATGCACTTTCTCTTAACCCCAGTCTCGGAAAAGCCCGTCTCTTACTTAAAGAATTAGAAAAGTAAAAAAGGCTTGCATAAAAAATTGACGTTTGAACAATAATTTATTATATTCTAAATAACCTTGTAATTACTTTTGGAGGAAATATATGAAAGTTAAACCTTTGGCAGACCGCGTACTGGTAAAACAGGCAGCAGCAGAAACAAAATCAGCTGGTGGAATTATTATTCCCGAAACTGCACAGGAAAAGACTCAGCAGGCAACTGTAACCGCTGTTGGTCCTGGAACCGAAAAAGAAAAAATTACTGTAAAAGTTGGCGATGTTGTTCTCTATGACAAATATGCCGGAACAAACATCAAAATCGATGGCGAAGATTACCTCATCCTCAAGAATGCAGATATTATCGCTATTGTAGAGTAAGTTTTTATGCATAAGTGGGTCAAAATGGCCCACTTTTTTAACTAATAAATTGTTATGGGAATAATTGACCCAATCCTTTTTTTCTAAAATCCTTATTTTGTCTTGAATTCACCTTTTTTACATCACTTTTATCCTTCTTCTTGCTGAATTTTAATAAATTTTCTCATTTTTAGCTAACTTGGCACAAAATCTGCTATATATTTTGTAAGAAAAGCATTGGGAGGCTTACAATGAGTGACGATGAACAGCTGGTAACAACTTACTTGAAAGAAATCAATTCAATTCCACTTTTAACTCGTGAACAAGAAACTGAT
>DMQP01000028.1 GCA_003455655.1 Treponema sp.
GTTTTGAAAGTCCAGTCATCACCGTAGATGCGGTTAAAGCGTGAAATATGATTTCTTTTTTTCTGATAGTTTGAACCACTGAGCGTTGCAAGATTTTGTGTTAAATACAAGTAATCACTGTCATCTCGATTTGTATTCCAACTAACTGAACATGAAGAAAAATGTTTTGTAAAACAAGCATCAATCAAATTTTTTTGTTCTTGCGTACATAAACAAAATTGAGGAGTCACATTTTCTTTTTCACATTGGTCTAAAATAAATGCAAGAGCAGAATGTAAATAGCTTTCGCTCGCAGAATGTAATGGAATGGGAAAAGCCCAACCGGTTCTGTTTTGAGCACCGTGATACTTGCGGAACAAAACAGAATTTTCAACGCACAATTCTATGTCGTACTTGGGCTGCAACAAAAAAAGACTTGCTAGCGCACTGTCGCTTCCGTTTAATTTTTTTGTATTTATATTTTCGCGCAGATACATAAAATCTGACGCTGTAGTTGAATACTGCATACGCTACAGAGTATGACAGAAAAATGTCGCTTAGTCCATGCAGGTTCTTCCGCCCCAAGCTTTAGAGTTAAGACGTTCGTGAGTGAGTGTTGCTTCAAAGTCTGCTTGAGGGTCACAGTTAGCTTCTATTTGTAAAGCAGTTGTATGCAAGCGACGCAAACATTCAGATTTGTCTTTGTAGCCAAGTTTTGATTTTTCTATGCAGTCACCCAAAATACGAATGCTTTCGTCATAAATGCGAGTCGGTACTGGAAATGGGTGTCCATCTTTTCCTCCGTGAGCAAAACTGAACCTTGCGGGGTCTTTAAAACGACTTGGTGTTCCATGAATAATTTCGCTTACCAAAGTTAGTGACTGTAAAGTGCGTGGACCTAAACCTGGAGTTAACAGAAGAGACTCGAAATCTTTAGGCTGAGATTCATAAGCTGTAACAAGAATTGCACCTAAGCGCTTAGTATCCACATCTTCCACTCTGACCTCATGATGATCTGGCATTTTTACTGAACGAACGGTAGTTAGCTCTTTAATAAGACCATCAGGGCTTTCGCACACATCTTGCAATATGGCTTGGCGGGTTTGAAGTGCATTGCTGTCTGTCAAGTTTAAGATTAAGCCTTTGTTTTCGCCCGTAACGCCAGAGTGAGGCTCCTCTATAAATGACCGAACGGTAGCCGAAGACCAGTGGTACCTGCGAGCAGTTTTTGTTTGGGTATTCATTCCTTGCTGAACAACAGCCCAATCGCCTTGATCCGAAAGAATAAAATTATGCTGATACAGTTGAAATCCGTCTTGAACCGCAGTATTGTCAATTTTTGCAGAAAGTTTACTAGCCCGCACTAACTCATCACCATTTAAGCCGGTATGTTCTGCTAAATACAAAAGTTCACTGGGAGTCTGCCGAGAATACTTTCCTCTTCCACCACAAACACATAAACCAAACTCACGGGCACGAGCATTAATTCCTCTTTTGAGTGCATACATGACACTTGTGGTTATACCAGAAGAATGCCAGTCCATGCCCAAGACAGCACCAAAACTTTGGAACCACAAGGGATCACTTAGACGGGTTAGCACTTCTTTTTTACCGTAATCAATAATGAGCGCTTCTATAATTTCTGTGCCTAAATCTCTCATTCGGTCTGCAAGCCAGCGGGGTACTGTTCCGCCATGCAGAGGAAGATCAGCATGTCCTGTTCGTTTAATCATTGTGCCCAGTATACAACTATTGCGAACCTTTGCTAAGCCTTATATACTGTTACCATGATGCGTTCCATAAAATTTTTGCTCTTACCTTTTATTCTCTTGTGTTCACTTATGCCAGCATTTGCACAACATTATGCAGTTACTCAATCAGAAGAAGAATTTGATGTTGCCTATATTCAGTATGACGAAATGACTCCCATTACCGTTAGCCCCAAATTGCAGCGTATTGTTCCCATAACCCAAGCTTTTACGGTAGACGCAAACGGTTTAAAAGGTCAGATTTTGTATTCTCTTTTTACAGATACAGGAACACTTGACGAAACGCGTTCAGATGAAGCTGCACTGTGGATGTGCATGTGCCTTTTGAATGCAACTGGCTACACATTGGGCGAAATTCAAATAGAAGAGTTTGACCCTGCCGATGCCAAAAATGAATTCAATGCAGATTTTGGAATCAATGTTTTTTGTGTTGCTCCTCCAAGTATTTGGGCACAAGGCTATTTATACATGAACATTGATTTCTTTGGAAAAGCAGGTCAAGGTTTGGTTATGCGTACTATGCTTTCAAACGATGCTCGCTTTTTTGGTGCAACAGAACAAGAAGATTCTTTTGACTGGAATGCTCCCTTTTTTGCTTTGTATAATTCCTTTTTGTTCCTCGAAAAAGACGATGCAGGAAACTACATTCTTCCTGACTACCTAACCACCGAACAAGAGTAATCTTAAAATAATTTTCATTGAAACATTCACTATAAAATGCTAAACTTTTTTAGAAACAGAAAGTTAGGAGGAAAAAATGAATGCTAATTCTGCAATGATTCAGCAGGTAATTGCGTTCACACTGTATTTGGGTCTGATGATTTACATTGGAATCCGCTTTATGGGTAAAAACGCAAACTCTGAGGATTTCTTTTTAGGCGGAAGAACGCTGGGTCCATGGACTACGGCACTTTCTGCAGAAGCATCTGACATGTCCGGATGGATGCTCATGGGTTTACCAGGAGTTGCATATCTTACTGGTATGAAGGAAGCATTCTGGACAGCATTAGGCCTTGAAATTGGCACTTACTTGAACTGGCTTATTGTTGCAAAACGTTTGCGTACCTATTCAATTACTTGTGGAAATTCTATTACTGTTCCTCAGTTTTTGACCAATCGCTTTAAAGACAAAAAACACATCATCTCTGCTATAAGCGCATTGTTTATTGTTCTTTTCTTTGTTGTTTACACCGCTTCTGGTTTTGTTGCTTGTGCACAGCTTTTGAAAACTGTATTTGACTTACCCTATGTGTGTGGTTTGGTTATAGGTATGGTTGTTATTCTGCTGTATACACTTTTGGGTGGTTTCTCTGCTGTTTGTACAACAGACTTTATTCAGGGAACACTTATGTTCATTGCCCTTATTATTACTGTTTGCATTATGACTTCAGTATTGGGCGGTCCTTCGAATGCAGTTGAACGCGTTAATGCATTTGGTGCTCAGTTTATGAATCCTTTTGTTTCAGACGGAAACGACGGTTTCGGAGCAATGAGCATTGTTTCAGCACTGGCTTGGGGACTGGGTTACTGTGGAATGCCTCATATCTTAGTACGCTTTATGGGAATACGCAGTAACAAAGAAATTAAACTGTCACGCCGCGTTGCAATGATTTGGGTAACAATAGCAATGTTTAGCGCAATGCTTGTTGGTGCACTTGCAAAAGCATATCTTAATGTTCCCCTCGCAGAAGGAAAACATGAAACTGTTGTTATTGCAACATTCCTGCAAACATATCAGCCCTTTATTGCTGGACTCTTTATGTGTGCAATTCTTGCAGCTGCAATGAGTACCGCAGACAGTCAGCTTTTGGTTGCTGCCAGTGCATTCAGCGAAGACTTCTGTCAAACACTCTTGGGCAAAAAGTTTAACGCTAAGACAATGTTGCGTATAAGCCGCATTACTGTTTTGGTTATTGCTTTGATTGCTTTCGTTATTTCTTTGGATGAAAACAGTACTATCTTTGGTTTAGTTTCTTACGCGTGGGCAGGATTTGGTGCAACCTTCGGACCATTAATTCTTCTTGCACTCTTCTGGCGTGGAACAACTGCTAAGGGAGCAATTGCTGGTCTTATTACTGGCGGT
>DMQP01000165.1 GCA_003455655.1 Treponema sp.
CGGTGGGCTCTTACCCCACCTTTTCACCCTTACCAATCCTTGTAATTGGCGGTTATTTTCTGTAGCACTATCTGTCAGTTCAGGGGTATGTATAAAACTGATTGCTCAGCGTCATGCACCTACCCGTACTGCCCGGTTATTACCCGGCATCTTTTCCGGAGGAGCCCGGACTTTGCCTCCCACAACCAAGTTATCATCAACAAGGTTATGAGCGGTCACCGTTCCTTACAAATTACTCGTTTGCGTAATCATCTGAAGATGCTTTTTCTTCGTCTGCATTATCTGCATCGTAATCATCTTCATCCTTAAGCAAGTCTTCGTCGTACAGATCGTCTGATGCATCGTAATCTTCCGGCAAGAAACTTGAATAAGAAACTGCACTCTCTTCGTAGAAGAGAATACGGCTACAATAGGGACAGAACATAATTTTGTCGCCCTGACGAACTTCGTTTGCAAACTGTGCAGGCAAAATCATGTGGCATCCGTCACACACTTTACCCTTAACTGCAACAATACCCTTGCGGTTGCGACGGATAATGCGCTGAAATTTAATAAGCGTTTCTGAATCAATACCGTCAGACATTTTTTCTTCTTTTTTCTGAAGAGAATCAATGCTTGAGCGGTAGTCACTCAACTGCTTATCAAGGTTTGCCTTTGCAGTATTAACTTCACTTTCTGTAGAAGCAATTAACTCTTCTGAATCTTTAAGTGAACTAGACAACTCTGAAAGTTTGTGCTCTTCTGTCTGCAGTTCTTTACGAAGTTCATCTTCTTTTGCAGCAGCTTCTGAAATTTGTTTTTCAAGCACTTCGTATTCGCGGTGAGTCTGAGCGGCATCCATGCCCTTTTCACCCTCTTCGCGAGTCTTTACAGCCTGTTCCAATTCTTCTTTGATTGAGGCAACTTTTTCCTTTTCTGCCTCGTATGTATCGTTTATTTGGAGAAACTCTTTCTTGAAACGCTCAAGACCTTCAATGCTTCCGTCCAATGACTTGGGAAGGTCTTCAATTTTTGACTCAAGATCATATTTTTCTGCAAGAACATCCTGCAGTTTTTTAAGACTCTCAAGCGTTTCTGTCATATTCTTTTGCATGAGTACAAACCCCTCTATTTCATTCTATCGTAGCACTATACACTATTTTGGGACACAATGTCAACGCAATCAGGGAAGGAAGTCACGCAGCCCTGAAGAACGACGCGGGTGGCGAAGTCTACGCAAGGCTTTTGCTTCAATCTGACGAATACGTTCACGAGTAACATTAAAGTACAAACCAACTTCCTCAAGGGTCAGAGAATAGCCGTCATCAAGACCAAAACGCATTTTAAGAACTTCTTGTTCACGAGGAGGCAAAGTTCCTAAAACTTCATCCAAATGTTCTTTTAACATAGAGTAAGCTGTCTGGTTTGCAGGATTTTCAACTTCCTTATCTTCAATGAAGTCTCCCAACTGGCTGTCTTCTTCTTCACCAATTGGAGTTTCCAGTGAAATGGGTTCACGGGCAACATTTTTAACCTGTTTAACGCGGCTTACTGGCCATGAAAGCTGCTGTGCAATTTCTTCATCAGTTGGTTCACGACCTAACTTTTGCATTAACTGACGGCTTTCACGAACCACTTTGTTAATCTGTTCAATCATGTGAACAGGAACACGAATAGTACGAGCCTGATCAGAAATGCTACGCGTAATTGCTTGACGAATCCACCAAGTTGCGTAAGTAGAGAATTTATATCCCTTGCGATATTCAAATTTTTCTACAGCTTTAATAAGACCAATGTTTCCTTCTTGAATTAAATCAAAGAGCTGCAGTCCGCGGTTCGTATATTTTTTTGCAATAGAAACAACAAGACGAAGGTTAGCATTGATAAGGCGGTTCTTTGCAAGATCTGCCATATTTTTTCCACGCTTGATTTCTTTTGTCATATCAATGATTTCTTCAACAGAGTTTTCAAAATCATATTCAATCTTGCGCAACTTACGGTTGATTTTTTGAATCTGAGTATACACTTCACGAATTTCGTCAGCAGTAAGTCCCAGTTCTTTTTCCAACTTTGCAGCTTCAGCACGAATTGCAAGACGACGACCAATACTGCGCAAACCAGCAGGATCTGAAATACGCAATTCTTTCATGCGCTTTTCCTGCTTAAGGTGATATTCATCAATGCGGTCATTTGCATCAAGGAATTTTTCACTAAAGCAGTCAATTTCTTCTGTTTGAATGTCCATCTTTTGTAAAGACGGATAAATCTTTTTACGAAGAGCAACAATCTGCGGGTCGTTAAAGATGTTCATTGTTTGGTCGTTTTCGCTCAACTGTTTTTTCAGTGCCATGTACTGTTTAATTTCGGGAAGTACTGGTTTAAGATACTCTCCGTAACAGCTCTTAAGGCGGCGTTTTTCGGCCATACGTTCATTTATTTCTTTGCGAGGAAGTCCCTGTTGTTCATGAGGATCTATGCGAGTAAAAGCCTTCTGTGCAATTGAATAAAACTCAGGAATCATCATGCCTGAATGTTTAATAACATCTTTAATAATATTCTGTCCGTCTTCCATTTTGCGAGAAAGAATAACTTCCTGATCTGCGGTAAGCAAGTTTTCTTTACCAATTTCACGCAAGTAAAGACGAATAGGATCATCTGCACCAGACTCTTTGTCGTTTGCTACAAGTCTATGTTTTCCTGCATCGTCAAGAACAGAAGCATCTGAAAGTTCACCTTCAGAAGTACCTAACTCTTCATCGGCTTCGTCATCTGCTTCATCGTCAAGAAGAGGTTCTGACTCTTCCATAACTTGAATGTTGTTCTGTGCAAGAATTTGCAAGACTTCATCCATGCGACTTGAATTAACAAAATCTTGTGTAAGAATTTCGGTAATTTCATCCCAAGTAACAACCTGACGAGGACGTGCGTAATCTAACAGTTTTTGAACTTGCGGATCGAGGGCTTCTTCTTCATCATCGTCAAGAGATTCTGCATTTTCATCTTGAGAAGTTGCCTTTGCAGATACTTGAGAAACAGCTGTCTTTTTTTCAGCAGTTTTTTTCTGTTCAACTTTTGCAGAGCTTGTTTTTTTTGAAGCACTCGCTGCTGGCTTTTTTGAAACAGATTTATTTGCGGCAACGCTTGTTTTTTTAGCAGGAGCTTTTGCAGGTGCTTTTTTTACAGCAGTTTTTTTTGCAGCAGTGGTTGTCGATTTTTTAGCAGAAACTTTTGCAGTAGCCTTAGTAGCTTTTACAGGAGTTTTTTTTGTCTTTGCGGCAACGCTTGTTTTTTTAGCAGGAGCTTTTGTAGCACTCTTACTTGCCTTTACCGCTGTTTTTTTTGCAGGGGCCTTTG
>DMQP01000063.1:0-6417 GCA_003455655.1 Treponema sp.
CGGGCAATGGTAGGTTTGCCAATAACAGACTTTTCCATTGCCTTTTTTCTGTTTTCAGAAACAGGAGCAGTTTCTCCTAAGCAGTGACGCAAAAAAGTATTTTCTGCACAAGGATCATTTCTTGCAATAAGCACTACTGCGCCATCGTCTTGTATAATGTCTTTACGCTGCAACGCTGCCATATATGCTTCACTTGTCTGAGTATCTGCATAAAGATGATACTTTACAAAGAGTCTGCGACAAGCTTCTTCTGTTTGTTGCTGACTAATAGGAGCAGGAAAAAGAAAGTTTCGCAAAAGCAAAGAGTTTGCAGCAAAGATATGTTCCAATCGTTCAAGATTTGACGGATCTGACGGATCAATTGCCGGTCGCTGCATAAGAGGAACCATACTGTCGGGAACAATACAGTTTCCCTGAGCGTCTAAAAGCAAGTTCTGAGAAGAAGGCATAATAAATCCGTTTACCGGAAGCGATAATTTCCATCCATACAAACCAGCAACTAAATTACCGTAATGCCCACAGTGCAAGGCGTAATAAATATCACCATCAACTAATTTCTTAATGCGAGAAAATGCATACGTATAAAAAAACACTTGCGGTAAAAGGCGACCTATATTTGCAGTATTTGCAACTGTCAGATGAAACTTTTCTACCAAAGAACGATCTTTAAAAATTGAGCGAACAAGGGCATGACAATCTTCTTCTGTTCCATCTACTTCAATAGGATATAGATTTCCACCATTCCAAACAAAATCACTTTCTTCCATTCCACGGAAAGCACCTTTTGGAGCAAGCAAGACTGACTTCAAAAGTTTTTTACCCCTCATTGCTTGAGCCATACACGCACCCAGTTCACCGCCAGTTGCATCAAGCAAAATTGACTTTTGACCATCTAACTGCAAAATAGTTTCCAAAGTTGAAGTTAAGTATGACACGCCATAGTCTTTAAATGTTCCTGTAGGTCCATTCGAAAGGTTAAGCAAAAACAAACTGTCGTCAAGTTGCGTAACTTCTGGTTCATACGGAAAAGCATGAGTCGCAATAGTTTCGCAAATAATAGGACTAAACTCTTTATTGATAAGTGCAGAAGTAAGCGAACCTGCTATACTTGCAAAACTTGTGTTTTCATCAGCGTATAAAATCCAACGGCGCAAATCTTCTTCTTCGTAAGGAACATACAAACCACCGTCAGCAGGAATGCTATTAAGCACTGCCTCTTTAAACGATACCGTTTGTTTTGAATCTATATTTCGTGAACTAATAAATCTCATGAGTAAACTCCACAGTTACTGTAGCACTAAACACATAAAATTTCAATTGAGACGAGCAACTGAATTACGCTCTATAAAATCTACTGGCACGCGAACAATTTCGTATTCGTCATTACCATTTATTGCATCAATTAATTTTTGCGCACAGGCACAAGCAATTTTTTCGCGATTCTGTCTGAAGGTTGTTAACGACGGATGACAGCAAAGTGAAATAAGTGCATCATCAAAACCGACAATCGAAACATCATCAGGAATGTGTCTCCCCTGCTTTCGTAAATACTTCATAGCACCAACAGCAAGCGTATCGCAGGCACAGAAAATTGCCGTTAAGTCAGGACAGCGAGTAAAAAGTTTTTCTGCAGCAACATAACCAGAATCAAGTTCCCACTGATCAGCTTTTTCAATACGCTTTGTGTCATACTTTATGCCAGCTGCTTTAAGCGCTTGTTTATAACCTTCACCTCTTTCTATTGCTGCCGGAGACCTCACTTGATAGGGGCCTGCAATGTAACCAATTTTTGTATGTCCATTTGCAATTAAATGAGCAACGCCTTTACGGCTAGACAAGGTATTTTCACACACTACTGTACAAATGCCTGGAATAAACTCTGCCGCAGACACGCAGGGAATTCCCGAAGCAACAAGATCTGCAACTTCTGGATCATCATAAATTGAATTGGCTATAAGAATTCCCTCAACATTACGGTAGCGACAGTCTTCCATGTATGACATACCAGAGTTAAAACTTTTAGAAAGGTAGAGAATGTCGTAACCGCGTTTTCCTACATGAT
This sequence comes from Treponema sp., assembly GCA_003455655.1. Classification (GTDB taxonomy): domain Bacteria; phylum Spirochaetota; class Spirochaetia; order Treponematales; family Treponemataceae; genus Treponema_D. The sequence goes on from DMQP01000063.1 coordinate 2,063, forward strand.
CACGAAAAGAATCAAGAATTCCTCCAAAAAGGGGATGTTCCATTTCATTTTGACGAGATTCATTTTCGACAATAATTCCAATCAGTTTTGAAGTTCGGCGTTGTTCAGTGTAAAAAAAACTATCTGACTGGTAACCCGTAAGACGAGCAGCAAGTAAAATGCGTTCTTCTGCCTCTTGGTTTGTTCCCCCGTTTTGAGACAAAACTCTGGTAACTGTCGAAGCGGAATAACCGGTTATCTTTGCCAAATCTGAAATCGTAACCATAGCATAATTATATATGAGCATTTTGAATTTTACAAGAAAACATCTCTAATTTTTACTATATAATTCTAGGGAAAAGCAGTGTATACTTTTAGCATGAAACATTCTAAACTACTTTTAACCGCAGCAATTATTTTTGTTGCCACACTCAGTATGAGTTCTTGTTCACGCAAGCCCAAAGCCTTTGTAGAAAAAAGAGCAAACGGTCTTGCGCCATCACAGCATGTAAAAGTTCCCGACACAAAAAGTTCTGTTGTTACAGAAGACCAACCTTTTGACACAAGTCTTACTTCTGTAGAAGTGGTGCGTCTTATGGGTAACGGCATAAACTTAAGTAACACCATGGAAGCTTACCGTTCTGCAGAAATGTCAACGACACTTGATCCTTCTGTTTACGAAACATCTTGGGGACAGCCTCTTACTACACAGACAACTATGGACAGTTACAAAGCAGCCGGTTTTGATTCAGTACGAATTCCAGTTGCTTGGACTAACGCCATGAATTATGAAAACGGCGACTACACTATTAACACAGCTTATCTCGATCGCGTAGAAGAAATTGTAAACTATGCACTCAAAGCAGATTTGTATGTTATCATCAACGATCACTGGGATGGTGGATGGTGGGGCATGTTTGGTTCAGCAACTTTAGAAACACGTGAAGATGCCTATGAACTGTACCGCAGCATGTGGCAGCAAATTGCAAAACGCTTTATGCATTACGGAGACCATCTTCTTTTTGCAGGCGGAAATGAAGAAATTGGTCGTCGATTAAACGATGTAAATGTTTGTACCGACAGCGGAAAACTAACAGACGATGAATGTTACCAACAAGCACAAAAAATAAACCAAACCTTTGTTGATGTAGTAAGAAAAACAGGTGGCAATAACAAACATCGCTTTTTGCTTATTCCCGGATTTGGAACAGACATTGGTACTACAGTAGACCCTCGCTTTATTATGCCAAGCGACAGTGCAAAAGACAAACTGATGATCGAAGTTCACTACTACAGTCCTTGGGGCTTTTGCAGTGGAAACAGTGTAAATAAATGGGGAACTCAAAAAGAATATCGCGACATGAATGAATGGCTTTCAAAAATGGATGCTTTCACTCAAAAAGGATACGGCGTTGTTATTGGTGAATGGGGTGTCATCTCTACTAAAAAAGACGGAACAAAAAAAGATGATATGCTTGCTTACTGCACTAACTTCCTTGACATTTGCGACATTCATAATTTTAGTCCTCAGTTGTGGGACACAAGTCTTTTCTTTATGCGAGACGGAAGCGGTTTTGCAGATGCAGAACTTGCTCAATTCTTCAAAGAAAGAAAAAATCCCCAATCTGCAGACGAACAAAAAGCAGCTATTGCAGAACGAGAAGCAAATGCTCCTATAACATTTATAGACAATTCTTTTGTTGGTGCAAGCGACAAGTCAGTTGCATGGATTATGTATAACAGTCAGCCCTTTGACATTTTCTATTCAGTCGGAGATGTTTACAGTCCAGACTCTTGCACAGAAGGTCTTGTTCCCACAGATGTAGAAATTACAGGAGAAGGCGACTACACCGTAGCTCTTGACTTCACGGGAACTGCACAAGGTTACGCCCGAAGTTTTGGTTTTTCTGCAATTGGAATTTCAAACGGAGAGTTACTCTTCCCCGGCTACTGTATTCAGATTACCGAAATGCGTGTTAACGATGAACCGGTTCGCATGCCATCTAAAGGTTTTACCAACGCAGACGACCGTATTTGTACTCGAATGAACATTTACAACGAATGGGTTAACACAGTTCCTGAAGAAGCACGAAGTTATGACGGAAGCACAGAAAGAAAACGCGCTATTATTGTAAACCGCGATTTACCCATCTTCCAAGAGATGAAAACACTTTCTATTACTTTCCATTATGGCTTACCCAATTCTTGAAACATTTTCCTTTGGCTGTTAGACTTCAGAGTATGACAGCCATTGATATTGTACTTATAGTTGTAGCTTCTCTTCTTCTTTTGGTAGGGTTGATTGGCTGCATTGTTCCCGGACTTCCTGGTACTCCTCTTGCATGGGGAGGACTTTTAGCTTCATACTTTTGTTCTGCAACACAAATAAGCGTAAGAACACTTGTTATAACAGCACTCGTGTGTCTTGCTGCAGAACTTATTAACTTTTTTGTTCCCTCGTTCTTTACGAAAAAAGCAGGAGGTTCCAAGACGGGCGCATGGGGTGCAACTATAGGTGTCTTTGTAGGACTTATAACTGCAAACCCCATAGGCATTTTACTTACTCCCTTCGCAGGCGCCCTCATTGGCGAACTAATGTACGACAACTCTAACTTCCAAAGAGCATTAAAGGCTGCTTGTTTTTCTTTTTTAGGATTTATAACAGGAACAGGTTTACGAATTATAGTTTGCGCATGTTTTATCTTTATCTTTGTTAAATCATTCTTCTAGACAGAATTTAAATATAGCAGTAGAATATAAAAAAGAAAGAAAGGAAAGAATATGGCATCAGCAAACAAGGGTACAACAAAAGACGACATTATCCGTTCTCTGTTAAACACTTCATTTTCTCGTTCTGCGGGCGCTACAAGCATGAGCGATGTTGCAACATTCTTAGGCATAAAAAAAGCATCGCTTTACAACCACATTTCTGGACGAGATCAGTTACTTCAAGAAGCCCTTGATTCTTGTGCAGCCTACATCAAAGAGTTAGTTTTTATTCCCAAAGATTGTGACGAAATCTGTAAAAAATATTCTGCACAAACAGTTCTTAAAGGAGTTACCGAACGCTTCTTTAAAATGCACGAACGAAATCCGCTCTTTCAAATTTATACGTTTGTAGAAAGTCTTAAATACTTCAATCAAACTGCAAGAGAAATAATTTACGCAGAAGAACAATCACTCGAACAACAGACAATGACTATGCTTGTTTCTTTGTCTGCAAATAATAAACTACCGCTTACCTCTGCCCAAACAAAAGCAGCAGCTCGTTGGTTCTGTAATGGACTGCGCACTTTGTTAAGTGACTGGCTGCTCGAACGCAAACAAATTGTTATGGACAATCCCGCAAGTGGCGAAGGAGAGCTATTCACCCTTCCGCAAGATGAAAAAGCTCCCCTCTTAGTTGAACAATTTATCGCTGAGTTTTTATCACTTTTTTCTGCATAAAGGAAGATTAACGACATGGATTTCTCTTCACTCTTTCCGTCGATTGACATTGCGCATCGATTTCTTTTTTTTATCATTTATTCTTTTGTTGGTTGGACCGCAGAAGAAATTTACTGTTCCATTCTGCAAAGAAAACTTGTGTGGCGTGGCATGCTCTTTGGACCCATCTGTCCTATTTACGGATTCGGTGGTATTCTAATTATGTACGTGCTCTATCCTTTGCGCGAAACGTGGCTCTGGCTCTTTTTAGCTTCAATGATTCTTACTTCAGTTCTTGAATACTTTTCAAGCTGGCTGTTGGAAAAATTATTTCATGCACAGTGGTGGGACTATTCTGATGTTCCCTTTAACTTAAATGGTCGAGTCTGTTTAGTAAACTCTATTTTATTTGGCTTAGGGGGAATAGGAATGTGGCATGTTATGCAACCCTTTGTTTCCCGCATTATTTATTATGAACCGCTACAACCTTACATTCATCTTATTGCAGATATACTGGCAGTTATTCTTGCTGCAGATATTTTGCTTACTATTCGAAGATTGGTTGACTTTAACACAAGCCTTGCAAAAATAAAGTTACTTGCAGAACAAGCAAAAGAACGCTTTGAAAAAGAAGCATGGTTTAAGCAACAGTCTGTAAGTGAAATTATTCAGTCATTAAAAGAACGAGCAAAAACAGACTCTGAACGCATTAGCCAAAAGTATTTGAATATGTTCAACCTCGATGAAATGCGCAAAAAGAATGTAGAACGCTGGCTGTCACGATTCCCTAAGTTAAAGAGCAAAGATTACGCTTCAACGCTCGAACACTTACGAAATGAGTTTTTGTCTAACTTCAAAAAAAAGTAGGGTTGAATTTGTTTACCGTTTTTGCTATACTCGCAGTTGACTTGGGGGTGTAGCTCATCTGGCTAGAGCGCTTGCATGGCATG
>DMQP01000063.1:6458-14704 GCA_003455655.1 Treponema sp.
CGCTTGCATGGCATGCAAGAGGTAAGGGATTCGACTTCCCTCATCTCCACAAGAGGGGACTTGATACACATCAAGTCCTTTTTTTTTCCAAAGCTAACTGCAAAAGAGAGGAACCTATGCTTAAAACAATTCGTCCCGAATCCCTTACTGACAACTTTTTTTCTGTCATTGGCAAAGAGTGGATGCTTATTACTGCCTGTACCAAACAAGTTGACGAAGAAGGTAACATTACAACAGGTAAAGTCAACACGATGACTGCAAGTTGGGGTGGCATAGGCATTCTGTGGAACAAACCTGTTGCTACTATTTACTTACGCCCCAGCCGTTACACAAAAGAAATTATCGACTCGACTGACACTTTTTCACTGAGTGTGTTAACAAGCAACTATAAAAATGCACTCAACTACTGTGGAAGTCACAGTGGCCGTGACGAAGATAAAATCAGCAAAGCAAAACTGCATGTTGAATATTTAAACGGAACTCCTTGGATTAAGGAAGCACGCATGGTTTTGTTCTGCGAAAAACTCTACCATCAAGAACTGGCACCCGAAGGTTTTGAAAACGATCTTTTGTGTCGCCAAAATTACCGCAACAACGATTTTCATACAATGTACATCGGAGAAATTTATAAGGCAATGATAGACAAGCGATAGGAAACCACATGCAAAAAACCGACAAAACACTGTGGAGAGCGTTTGCCATTATTGGAACCCTCATCATGCTTGTTGCTTTCGTTATAAGCGTCATGCAGTATTTTACTTACAAACGACATGATGCTTTGTTTCTTGTTCGCTACGACAGCTTGTGTATAAACACACAACTTTTAGCTGCTTTCATCTACCTTATTTTCAACCCACTCAACTTTCGTGTCTATGCCATTTCTTTCTATATCTTTGGTGTGGGAAATCTTTTGGATAATGGGAACATTTTAGGCATGGTCTTTTTGATTACTGCGAGTGTTTTCTTTTTTATTACTGGATTTTTTTACAAAAAGCGAACACTTAAAATAGTTCTTTTGCTTATACCCATTGCACTGGCGCTTGCTGTTCAGTGTACTCAAAGCAGTCTCTTAAACTTTGCCATTTCACTTATGCACATTGTAGCCGCCGCTTTTCTTTTTAGCATGTTGGCAGCTCTTATGTATCCGGAAATAAAAAAATTGCGTTCACTGCGCGAAGTTGTGTTCATAGAAAATCCGCAAGTTACGCAACAAGATGTAGATTGGCTTAATAAAGTTCTTAATGGAACTCGTTACATTACTATAGCTTTGGAAGCTGATGTTTCTGAAAGTTCTGTAAAAGCACAAATGCTTAAACTATACAAACTATTAGGTGCAAACAGTAAATCTGAATTTTGCGCGATGTATCACAATTCAAAGTTTGAACTAAAACTTAACGCTGACACGAACCAGTCTTAATTTTTTGAGCAGTTTCTTCACCACACAAAGTACGCACTATTTCCATAGAGAATTCTTCTGCTGCTCCAGGACCGCGCCCTGTAATAAGATTTGCATCATGCACAAAGGGCACGCCTTCTTGATGTAAAGCAACATAAGAGGCAGCTTGTTCTTGCATTCCCGGGTAACAAGTCCACTTTTTGCCTTCAAGTGCACCTGTTTTAGGAAGAACAACAGCCGGAGCCGCACAAATAGCACACACTAAGCGTCCCATCTCGTTCATACGGCGAACCAGTTCTATAACTTCTTTATCGTTAGCTATATTTACCGAACCAGGCATTCCCCCTGGAATAATAACAGCATCAGGAAGATTATCTTCCAACAAAGAACCGTTTGCATCATCAAAATAATCTAAAACATGAGCATCTGCCAAAAGACAAACTTTATGACTACATTCAGCAACATAGGCAGAACCAGAAGCGCTGTCACTTATAACATCACAACCACCAATAGCAGTAAGGGTTACCTCTACACCTGCACGGCGTAAATAATCTACTGGGGTAAGAGCTTCAATTTCTTCAGAACCGTCTGCAATAAACACAATGGCTTTTTTCATAGTTGCAATTATATCACGAATGAAGTATTATGTACACTATGAAGAAGGTTTTGCTTTTAGATGCATCGCCGCTGTTCAGGGATTTTCTCAAAGAAAAACTGACTGCAGAACAAGTTTCTGTAGAAGCAGTGGAAAACTCTCGTGAAGCATTTACTACCCTCGTAACCCAACTTCCAGACTTAATCATTCTCGATGTAGACAATGGAAAAACTGTTGAAGATTATATCGACTTTTTGAATGATAAACACAACGATCCTAACACTCGTTCCATTCCCATTATTGTTGCAGGTCCTACTATTGAGCGAGAACGCATTACCAAGCTAACTAAATACGGAATTGTAAAATACTTTGGAAAGCCCGTTAAGTTTGACCTCTTCTTTGATTCAGTGGGAAAAATTCTTCATGCAAGTTTTTCTATCGACACCACACCCAGCATGATGGAGATTCACTTAAACGACAACATTATCTTTATAGAAATAGCTCGTGGGCTAAACCGAGAAAAATTGATTATGCTCAAATATCACTTGAGCGATATAATCGACACAAACAATCTTACCAATCCAAAACTCATCATCATGATGACAGACTTACAACTTTCATTTGTCGATGGGGCTAACCTTGAACTTTTATTTGACAGTGTCGTTGCAGATCCACGCATTAACCGAAGCAACATAAAAGTTTTGTCACTTGATGATTTTACACAAATGCTTATTGACGGACATCCTCAGTACTACGGCATAGAAGTTGTTAAAAGTCTTAAAGATGTTCTTTCAAAGTTGGTTGATGAATCTACGGTTCAAGAAAAAACCATGAGCGACTTAGTTACCAACCGCATTCTTTCTGCAACACAGCAAATAGAAACAAGCGACATTGGTCTTACACTCGGTTCTGATGCAGGAGAAGAAAATCTTTCGGAAAGCGACAAAGGAAACATTCTTCGCGTTGCCATTGTTGATGATGATGCAATCGTACGCAAAGTTCTGGAAGCAGCATTCGCATCTGTGTGTGATAAAGTTGTTCTCTACACTACTGGAGCAGATTTTGCACAAAGTGTCGGCAAAGAACAGTTTGACTTAGTTGTTCTTGACATTTATATGCCTGACATAAATGGACTGCAGTTACTCAAAGATTTACAAGCACAAAATTATACAACGCCCATCATCGTGTACTCACAGGCAATGCAGCGTGAAATTGTTGTAGAAGCTCTGTCTCACGGTGCAAAGAGTTACCTGGTTAAACCTCAGAAGCCCGAAGTTGTACTTCAGAAAGCTGTTGAAATTTTACGCACTAGATAAGGCGACTATGGAGGAAGGCTAATGACTCCCATGGACGGAAGAAGGCTTTTAGCAAGCGCACTCCACGAAGTCCGTACACCTATACAGACAATCATAAGCACTATAGAACTTTTAGGCGACACTCCACTCAACACTGAACAAAGTGAATATGTTAGGCAAATAGAATTCTCTGCAAATGTTCTGCTCAATCTTGCAAACGATGTTTTGGATATTTCAAAAATTACATCGCCAGAGTTTAAAATTGAAACAATGCCCTTTGACATTATTTCTCTTACTGAACATGTAACAGATCTTGTAAGCATAGAAGCTTTTAACAAAGGCATAGAAATAATTACCAGCATAGACGATTCAGTTCCGCAAACGATTATTGGAGATAAGTCAAGTATTCAGCGAGTTTTGCTTAACTTACTTAAAAACGCAGTTAAGTTTACCGAAAAAGGCTATGTTCGAACAAAACTGTCTATTAAACACAATCACCTCTTGTTTGAAGTTATAGATTCTGGCATTGGTGTAGATGAAGATAAAAAAGATTTAGTCTTTAACGATTACTATCAAGCTGAATCTGGAACAACACGAAAATATGGCGGAACAGGTTTAGGTCTTGCAATATGTCGTTCACTGGTTACCGCTATGAACGGAAAAATTGGTGTTCGCGATAATGACGATATAAATGGCGGTTCTGTATTTTGGTTCAGTATTCCTTATGAACCAGCCCCTCTTGAAGAAAGCACAAACGAATTTACAAAACTTAACATTCCCCCAAACACACGTATTCTTATTGTTGATGACAATGCAATCGTCTTAAGTAGCATTACTCACAAACTGCAAGCGCTCGGAGTATACGATATTGAAACAGCACAAAGCGGAGAACTTGCATTAAAGAAACTTTCAAAAGCAGCACACGAAGGAAAACCTTTTACCATCGCTTTTATTGATATGATTATGCCCGGAATGGACGGTTGGCAGCTTGCTTCTGAAATAAACAACGATCCCTTTATTTCGGGAGTTAACTTAAACCTTCTTATTCCCGAAGGACAAATGCGTAAAGACGCACAAATGAAAATGCTTGACTGGTTTAACGGATATGTTTACAAACCCATCAAGCGCATGCAATTACGAGAAACACTGGCAAAAGCACTTGCTTCCAAAGACATAGAGCTAGAACCGCTTGAAGCAATTCATCCAAAGCCACTGGAAGCGCACATAGAAAATCCCAACATTGCACAAGGAAGTCGAATTCTAATTGCAGAAGATCATCCTATGAACCGTATGCTTTTGCACACATTCCTTGAAAAATTTGGTGCAGAAGTGTATGAAGCAGAAGACGGAGCTCAGGCAGTAAGTCAAATAAAAAAGAATCCGCTCATTGATGTTGTGTTCATGGACATTCAAATGCCAGTAAAAAATGGAATTGATGCAACTATAGAACTTCGTAGTTTAGACTATCGCGGAATTATTATTGCCTGTACAGCAAACAACAGTCAGGAAGATTTTGAACAGTATCAAAAAATGGGTGTTAACGACATTCTTGTTAAACCCTTTAAGAAATCTTCAGTGTATCAGCTTTTGGAAAAATGGCAGGTAGTTCTTTCGTTTCCAGCAATTAAAAGTATTGTTACTATTCCCGAAGATTCGCTTTCGCAAAAAGAATTATGGGACACACAAGATTTTATGGATACCGCAGGCAACGATGTTCAACTTGCACAAACACTTATAGAAGAATATCTTGCACAAACGCAATCACTTATAGATCAAATTACTGCCGCTCTTGCAAAAAAACAAAAAGATTATGATCTTTTACACAGACTTGCACACACACTCAAAGGCAGTTCAGCGACAATCAGTGCAGCACAACTTTCAGATTCCGCACGCATTATGAACGAAGCTGCAAAAGCACAAGATGCACCCGAAGTAAAACACTCTCTTACCGAATTTAAATCTCGGTTTGCAAACTTTAAACGAATGGTTACAAAATGGGAAAAATCTTTACTGACGATGGAATAAAAACAAACTATCACATGCATACACGCTACTGTGACGGAAGTGCAGATGTTGCGCAAATGGCACAAGCAGCTTTTGACTGTGGCATGAAAGACATAGGTTTTAGCGCACACGCAATGTTACCCTTTAGTTCTGACTGGCACATGAACATACGCGATTACGAAAACTATTGCAAAGATGTTCAAGACACAAAAGTTCAGTTTGAAGGAAAGATGAATGTTCGCTGCGGATTTGAAGCAGATTTTATTCCCGATGTAACAAGTCCAACTTTTGAAGCATACAAAAAATACAAACCTGATTTTATAATTGCCTCCGTACATTATGTTCGCATTGGTAACGGATACTTTGAAGCAGACGGTTCTTTCGACGACACAAGAAAAAGAATTGTTCAATACGCAAAAGGAAATGAAAAAAAAGCAGTGCAGGCATATTTTGATGCACAAAGACAAATGCTAAAAAAAGCAGATTTTACTTTTATAGGTCACTGTGATTTAATACGCAAACAAAACAGTTCTCTTGCACCACAAAAACTTTTTGACGAAAGTGCTTCTTGGTACCACAAAGAAATACAACTAACCGCTAAAGCTATTGCCAGTGCAGGAGTTTGTGTAGAAATTAACACAGGAGCTATGTCTCGCGGATACTTAGACACACCCTACCCTTCACTTCCTTTTTTGGAACTCTTACACCAATACTCTGTTCCTGTAACATTTGCTTCGGATGCACACAGAAAAGAACACATAGATTTTGCTTTTGACCAGGCTTGCTTACTTGCAAAAAAAGCAGGTTACACTGAACTGCACTATCTTTCTTCGGAAGGTAAACTCGTAGTCCAAAAGATATAGGTTCCTTAAAAAAAAACCGCAAGCAAATGAAACATTCGTTCACTGGCTTACGGTTTACAAAAACAGAAAAAAAAGTTTAGCGATTTTTCTTTTCTTCTACAGTCTGGCAGTTAACACAGAGTGCTGCATAAGGTATTGCTTCAAGACGAGCTTCGGGAATGGGTCTTCCACACTGCAAACACAAACCGTATTTACCCTGATTTATGCGTACAATAGCATTATCAATTGCGGTAAGGCGTGCTGCATCTGCTGCTCCCAAAGAATCAAGCAAAGTTCTGTCTATAACACCTGATGCTTTATCTACTTCATCGCCAGATTCAACTCCTTCAACCAAGCGACTCATAGCTTCACTCTGCGCTGCAAGTGATTCAAGAATTTGACTGCGCTGTGCAAGTAACTTTTTCTTTTGTTTTTCTGGAAAATCTTTTCTCATAACTTATCCCCTTGTGTTGACAATTTAATCACTTTTGTACATACTATTATACGCATAAAATTCTAAAAAAGCAAATGAATTTTTGGAGGAATCGTGGCTAACAAAGACGAAGCTATCGAAGTAGAAGGTGTAGTAAAAGAAGCACTTCCCAACACAATGTTCCGCGTAGAGCTTAAAAATCAGCACATCATATTGGCTCACTTGAGCGGAAAAATGCGCAAGCACTACATCAAAATCGTTCCTGGTGACAATGTAAAGGTTGAACTTTCACCCTACGACCTTAACCGCGGAAGAATTATTTTCCGTGAGCGCTAAACACTCTCTCCTGTCGCACTCCTTTCAAACAGAATTAACTCTAACGTTCTAGGCGTGCGACAACATCTTCAAGAAAATCAGTAACCTTAAGGTGCTGAGGACAAATCTCTTCACACTGACCACACTTAACACAGTCACTTGCTTTTCCGAAGGTCTTAGTTAAATTTTCATAATACTCAAGTTGTGCTGTCCAACCTGCTTTTCCCTCTGGATCTTGTTTCAAATCTGCATTCAAAAGAGCAAAGTATTTTGGTATAGCAATGTGAACAGGACATCCTTCTGTACAATATGAACAACCAGTGCAAGGAACCGCTTTTGTTCCGTTTAAAATTCTAACTGCTTTTTTGATAATGTCATATTCTTCATCGTTAAGCGGAACAAAATTCTGCATGTAAGAAGTGTTATCTTCAATCTGCTGCATGTTGCTCATACCTGAAAGAACCATTGCAACATTTTTGTGAGAGGCTGCAAAGCGAATCGCCCAAGAAGCAACACTTGCGTTAGGATTATATGCTTTGTACATCTCTTCAATACGGCTATCCATGTTAACCAAAGTGCCACCCTTTACAGGTTCCATAATGACAATGGGGATATCGTATTTAAGACAGACTTCGTAACATTCACGAGAACGAACTCCGGGGTTTTCATAATCAAAATAGTTCAACTGAATCTGAACAAATTCCATTTCTGGATGCTCGCTCAAAACTTTGTCTAAAAGTTCAGGACCATCATGGAAAGAAAATCCTACATGACGAATAAGTCCCTGCGCTTTTTTCTGCTGAACAAAATCGAAGACATTGAATTTGTTGTAAACATTTATTGACTGAATGTTTATGTCATGAACTAAATAGTAATCAAAATACTGGGCACCCGTTCGCTCTAACTGTTCATTAAAAATACGTTCACAATCTTCTTGTGTTTTAATAAATCCATGATGCAGTTTCGTTGCAAGTGTAAAAGACTCTCGGGGATGACGGCTTGTTAAAAATTTCTTTACCGCGCGCTCACTCTCCATACCACAATACATAAGAGCAGTATCAAAGTAAGTAAAACCTCTCTCTAAAAAGAGGTCAGTCATTTTCTTTACCTGCTCAATATCAATATCTGCAGCGTTATTTGGAGTGTTAGTTGGAAGACGCATCAATCCAAACCCAAGTTTTTTTGCACCGTTAAAAATATCTTGCTTCATGTTCCCAGTATAGCATGAAACATTGAAAAAATCTACGAGTCATTTTATAATAGAAGCGAGAGGTAATATGTTAGATTTTTTGATAGATCAGCAGTACAACTTAATGCTTATTTTACAAGGCATTTGTTTAGTCATAGCTATTTTGACACTCATCAC
>DMQP01000133.1 GCA_003455655.1 Treponema sp.
TTTGAAAAGATGTGCTATAATAAAAGAGAGAACTGTATAATTTTTTGGAGCTATCGTGAACAAACGTGATTTTCCCAAGATCCATTTTTACGATCAGGATTTTGTAGACATTTATGACAAGACATGGAACTGGCTCGCAGACTACTGGATTACACCCCAGACTGGAGAACTGTCCCCTGACGGTTACTTTGTATATCCCCAAGAAGGCGATTATATTCTTGATCAGGCCGAAGCTATATTCGCATCATTTTTCCTTGTCTATTCCAACCGCAACTATCTGGCAAATAAAAACATAGATTTCTTCTACGATCGACAAGAAGACAGTGGAGCTATTCGCTGGAGATACAACGCAAAAAATAAAAAACCAGTACTGGACAAAGCTAATCCCGAAGGTGTAGGTCTTCCTCTTTTTGCTTGGGCTGAATTCAACCTCTATCACAAAAGCGCAAACAAACGCCGCGTAAAAGAAGTTATGCCCGTTTTGCAAAAATACATGGACTGGTTAGAGCGCACCTTCAAACAAGAAAACGGACTCTATGCTGTTCCCTTCGAAAGTTCAACAATGTTCAACTCTCCACGCAAGGGAACCTATTACCCCATAGACTTTAACTGCTGCATGGCAATAAATGCATCTCACATGTCAGCACTGGGAGACATTCTTAACGACAAAGACTTAAGCTTCCAGTACAAAAAAATGTACTTTAGTCTTAAGACACGCATTAACAGTCTTATGTGGGACAGCACAACAGGTTTCTATCACGATCTTGATAAAGCAGAGCAGCGTCTTCCTCACAAAACAATTGCAGGATTCTGGCCACTGCTTGCAGAACTTCCCAACGCAGACCGTGCAGACATGCTTATCTCTCACTTAAGCAATCCTAAAACTTTTGGAACCGATCACCCCTTCCCTTCTTTAAGTCGCGATCACGAAATGTTCAAAGAAACGGGCGAAGGATTTAAAGGTTCTGTTTTCCCTGCATTCAACTTCATGATCATAAAAGGTCTTGAAAAATATCAGCGCTTTGCCCTTGCTCGAGAATGTGCAATCCGTCACTTATACTATGTGCTGGAAGGACTAAGCCCTGCAGACGGAAAAGCAAACGGTGATTTATACGAAGCATATCTTCCTTGCAAAGAAGGTCCTGCTCAACTTGCGCGTCAAAAAGTTTTCCCACGCAAACACTACATGCAATCAATCGGACTTTCAACTATTGCTCTCATGATTGAAAACGTCATTGGACTTAACATAAGCTTACCGCGCAAAACAGTAGACTGGGTTATTCCAAACCTTGAAATTATGGGCATTGAAAAGTTGTCACTAAAACGCAACCTTATTACTATCCTCAGCAACAAAAGTTCTCGTGGATGGGAAATCCAAATGGAAAGCGAAAAGCTCTACTACTTTACCATCAACATTCTTGATCAAAAGAAAAAGACTTTGCCTATTCCATCTGGTAAGTGTTCAATGCTTATTGATAAGTTATGATACAACCGCAGGCGGTTATAGAAATAGGTTCTACCGGAGTAAGACTTCTTGTTGCAGAACTAAGCGAAGACAACAAACGCACCATCCTCGACAGAAGCGACATGCCGCTTGCTTTAGGGCGTGATGTTTTTACTTCGGGAACAATTAGCCTCGACACTCAGTCTCAATGCTTGCACATTTTAAATCGTTTTGCAGAACAACTTGCTGGCTGGGGCATAACAAGACAAAACACAACAGTCATTGCAACTAGTGCAGTTCGTGAAGCAAACAATCGTGACCCTTTTGTAGATCGAATAAAAATTAAAACCGGATTTACTGTTCGAGTTATTGACGGCATAGAAGAAAATCGTCTTATGTATATTGCAGTGCGCGAATGTCTTAAAGGCGAAACAAAAAGAGTTTTGCAAAGTAATTCTGTCATTCTTGAAATTGCCGGTGGTTCCACAGAAATAATGCTTATGGAAAAAGGCAGAATGGCAGGAGCACATGCATTGCGTTTGGGTACTGTCATTATTGAACAGAAGCGTCTTTCCATGATGGGAACTATGGATGATGCACGCCGTTACATTGAAGAATTTATTTCAAACACAAAAACAATTATAGACAGCGAACTTACATTAGGAAAAGTGCAACAGTTTATTGCGGTAGGAAGTGATATGCGTCTTGCTTCACTTTTTGCCGGAAAACCAATCTCTCCTTTTTTGTGGCAAATAAAACGAGAAGACTTTAATCGCTTTGTAGATGAAGTACAAGAATACTCTCTTGAAGAATGTATTGCCCGTTTTAAACTAAGCTATAGCGATGCAGAAACATTCCAGGTTTCACTTTTAGCTTACCGCATGTTCATTGATTTAACGAGAGTGCAAACTATTTTAGTTCCAGAAACTTCTATACGAGAAGGCTTGCTCATTAGTAAATCGACACAACCCAACGAAGAATTGCAAAAAGAATTTACACAACAAATTGCTGCAAGTGCTCGCATACTGTTGAGAAAATATCACGGAGACGAAGCTCATGCTGAATATGTAAAAAATGTCTGCCTTAAATTATTTGATGCACTCTCTGAAGAAATAGCACTTGATGAAAAAGCACGACTCTTACTTGAAATAAGCGCTATACTACACGACATAGGCATGTTCATTCGCGCTGTAGATCATAATGTTCACAGTCAGTACATAATTTTGCACAGTGAAATTTTTGGACTAACCAGAGACGACACAGCACTCATTGGACAAATTGTACGCTACCACCGCGGACATGCACTTCCACAAGATGACAGCGAATTCAAACTCTTACCAAGAAATTTACGTCTTACCATTTTAAAACTAACCTCACTCTTACGCATTGCAGATGCACTTGATCGAGCACACAGACAACGTCTTACAAACTTAACCTTTAGCACAACGCAAGACACGCTTACCATAAGAACACAAAATGCACAAAACCTTGCACTCGAAAAACTTGCGCTTGAAGAAAAAGGCGATTTGTTTGAAAATGTCTTCGGATACAAAATTGTTTTGGTGTAAGGAAGGTAAGGCATGGCTTTGCAAAAATTTTTCAACCGCGAACTAAGTTGGATCGAATTTAACGCACGCGTACTGCACGAATCTTGCCGCAAAGAACTGCCTCTTTTAGAACGACTTAAATTTTCTGGAATTGTAACCAGTAACTTTGACGAATTTTTTCAAGTTAGAGTTGCCTCTATAAAACGACTTTTAAAAAATGCACCACACACAAAAGATGCATCAGGTTTTACTCCCTCATCACTTTTAAAAGCAATTTCAAATCGCTGTCATGAACTTACCGCAATTCAAGACAAAACACTTACCCAAGACATTCTTCCCTCGCTTGCAAAACAGGGCATTGCCTATATTCAAGCAAAAGATTTTACTCCTTCTCAAAAAGCATTCACCGAAGATTTTTTTAACCGACACATTTTTCCTCTACTGACTCCTCTACGAACAGACGGTTCAGAGTTCCCGCGTATAGGAAATTTAAATTTGCATGTTGCTTTTTTGCTTTCTCTTATGTCTGGTGTGCATGCAAAACAAACGCCTCTTACTGCTCAACAAAAAGACAGCATCATCGCTATTGTGCAAGTGCCCTCTGGTATTAACCGCATTGTTTGGTTACCCAACGAAGGAAAAACAAAAACATTTACACTTCTTGATGATATTATTACTCTCTACGGTTCAGACTTGTTCCCGGGATACAAAACTGTAGAAAGCATGATTTTTAAAATTGTTCGTGATGCAGATGTATCTGTTGATGAAGATGCAGGAAATAATTTTATTCAAGCAATGAAGCAAGTGCTTATAAAGCGTGAATCGAGTTTTGCAGTTCGAATGGAATGTAATGTAAGCAGTCAGACACTCCTTTCTTTTTTGACACAAAAACTAAACTTAACTGCAGACGACATTTACAAAACTGAAGGCATTGTTGACGCTTCAACCTTACGAACCCTTACAGACTGTGACAGTGCAAGTGCATTTCTTTTTCCTGAATGGAAACATTTTTATCCGACAACACTGAACGCAGACGAACCTCTGTGGCAAACAATTAGTCAACGCGACATTCTTCTTCATGTTCCCTACGAAAGTTATGACCCCGTTCTTTCGTTTATACAAAATGCAGCAGACGACCCAGATGTTCTTGCCATAAAGATGACGCTCTACCGAACAGGAAGCGACAGTCCTATTGTGCGTTCACTTATACAAGCAGCTCGCAAGGGAAAACAAGTTACTGTTTTTGTTGAACTCAAAGCCCGTTTTGATGAACAGCAGAATATGTCTTGGGCTAGGGAATTAGAAAATTCTGGAGCAATTGTCATTTACGGAATTGTAAACTTAAAAGTTCATGCGAAAGTACTTTTAGTAATGCGAAAAGAACGCGATGGAATAAAACGTTATGTTCATTTAAGCACTGGCAACTACAATGCAAACACTGCGCAATTGTATCAGGACATTTCACTCTTTACCGCAAAAGAAGAACTTGCCCAAGATGTAACACTTTTTTTCAATACAATCTCTGGCTACAGCGCAATTCCAACCATGCATCATTTATACATGGCACCAGTAACACTTAAAAGCAAACTGCTTGAACTCATTGAAAGAGAAATACAAAGAAGCACAAAAGAAAGACCGGGTCGCATCATTGCAAAAATGAACAGTCTCTGTCATCCCGAAGTTATAGAACAATTATACAAAGCTTCTCAAGCAGGTGTAGAAATTATACTGAATGTTCGTGGCATTTGTACTTTAGTTCCTGGTGTAAAAGGTTTAAGCGAAAACATAAAAGTTGTAAGCATTGTTGACCGTTACCTCGAACACAGTCGCATCTTTTATTTTTACAACGGTGGCAAAGAAGAACTGTATCTTTCAAGTGCAGACTGGATGGAACGAAACCTTGATCGACGCATAGAACTTATGTTCCCCGTAACTGACAGAAAAAATTTCTTACAGTTAAAAGAATTGCTTTCACTCTATTTTGATTCAGACATTCACCGCTACTCACTTAAAAAAGACGGCACTTGGAAAGTTCATGACGGAACAGGTGTTCAAGAAATAATTTACAAAAAGTATAAGAAAAAAAATGACGCACGACGTTCATCACCTAAACTTGATATAGTCGTACGCCGTAAAGACTAAAAATGAAATGCAACTCCCATATTCAGTTGAATCATAGGATACTGTTCTGGCAGCAAGAAAGGATACGTTACCTTTACACCTAAGTTAGTTGAAAAAATGGGAAAGAAATATGACTCAAGAAGAATTCCACCAGACACTTCAGGATAAATAAAATTTTCAAATCCTAAAACTTTGTTATCGAAGAACATAAGCGCACCTGCACCAACTTCAAAGACAAATGCAAATTTTTCTGTAGGCTTGTAACGCAAAACAACAAAACCATTTGCAGTAAACTGATTCACTGCGACACTTCCCTTTGAAAGAGAAGACCATGTTGCATCTACAGCAGCACCAAATGCTCCACCTAAAAAACGTGCAATCGAAAATTCTCCGCGACCACCAAATGAAAAAATCTGAAGATTCATCTTTGCAGTTAAATCACCAAAGTAAGTAGGAAGTGTTTGCGTTCCTGTCATAGGAACATAGTATGCAGAATAGAATGCGTCTAAATGAAGTCTCTTTGTTTTTTTTAGCAAGTCTTTCGACTTTTCGTCTTGACTTTCATCTTTTGCTTGTTCAGGTTTAACTTCTGAGACAGCGGTAATAGTTACTTTTTCGTTTTCGTTAACAGTTTGACTTTGATCCGCTTCTGCTTCGTAAACTGTCCACGGATACAGCGGCCAGTTATCTGCATTAGTAAATACTCGAGGTCGTTCAGTTGTAGTATCTTCTTCATCTTCTGCAAGACCATCGCGTCCCCGAGCACGGTTTTGTTCAGCGGCACTTATAGTTGAACCGTCAAGTGCATAGGGATCTTCGCGAAGTACATCAAGTGACACTCCGTTTGCAGAAAAAGCAGGTGCTGAAATAAAAGTAAGAAAAAGCGCACATACAGTGCATGTAAGTCCATTTATTCTAGACATGAAGATACCTCATTTTCTTATCGGCATAAAGTGAACAATTCTTTAGACTTGAACTAGATTTTGATTCTACCTTGAAAACTTCGAGCAAGCGTAAGTCGGTCTGCATATTCCAAATCACCACCAACAGGAAGTCCACTTGCAAGACGCGTTACCGTACAACCCGTTTCTTGCAACAAGTGCTGCACATACAAAGCTGTTGTGTCGCCTTCAACAGTGGGATTAGTTGCCAAAATTACTTCAGTAACACCGCCTGTTTTTACTCGTTCCAAAAGAGAAGCAATACGCAACTGGTCTGGACCAATTCCTTCAAGCGGAGAAATAACTCCACCCAAAACATGAAAGAGTCCGTGAAACTCATGCGACGATTCTATTGTTGAAACATCCTGTGCTTGTTCCACAACACAAATAGTTTTTTGATCGCGGTTTGCATCACAACAAATGGGACAAGGGTCATGTTCAGTCCACGAACCGCAAATAGAACAAGGCATAATCTTTTGTTGCAAAGTTTGAATCTGATTTGCAAAACGACTTATAAACTGAGGGTCGGCACTCAAGAGATGATTTGCAATGCGCAGTGCACTTTTTTTTCCTATACCAGGAAGACGAGAAAAACTTTCGGCAACTTCATCCAAAGCGTTCATTACAGCCCCGGAATTCCCATACCTTGAGCAAGTGGACCCAAGCGATTTTTAAGTTCGTCTTGAACTTTAGACTGAGCGTCGTGACAAGCGGCAACAATTAAATCTTGCAACATGGGAACATCACGATTATCAACACAAATAGGATCCAGTTCCACACCTAAGACTTCAAATTTTCCGTTCATGGTAACACGCACCATATTTCCACCAGAAGAACCAGTTACTTCAACTTGAGCAAGTTCTGCTTGCATTTTTTCAGCTTGTTCTTTTAAGTTGCCCAAATTTTTCATCATGTCAAACGGATTCATATTTCCCCCTATCCACCAATTACTGAACCTTTAAACACATCTCGCACAATCTGCACTTCTTTAGGAAGACTGCTGTTCATCTGCTTTTGCTCGAGGCGTTCCTGTTGATGAAACTTAACGCGTTCCATAATGCCTTCTTGCAATGACAATTCACTTTCGTCATTACTTACATCCTCTGGGGCTGGAACATAAGCGCCTGCTTCATCAACAAGATCTGACTGTGCAGGCGCATTATAAAAAGGGTTGCCACCCCCTGAATCTGAACCCGACAATGCAGAAAACTGTGGCACTGGTGCAGAAGGACGCACTGTCTGATTTTGCACCGAAGCAGTAGTTTTTGGTGTTGCAGTTTCTGACATTTGATTTTGCGCTGCGGGAACAGAAGACTGCATGTTTGT
>DMQP01000151.1 GCA_003455655.1 Treponema sp.
CGTGCGTACTTTGCTGTAAGAATCATTCCTTCAATTCCGCGAGAACCAAATCCGCCGGGAACAATAATTCCGTCTGCATTGCAAAGTCTTTTTTCTACTGTTGCATCGTCGGTTAACTCTTCACTATCAACCCAATCAATTTCAACTGACGCTTCGTTTGCAATTCCACCGTGAATTAAACTTTCAACAACAGAAAGATATGCGTCATGCAGTGCAACATATTTTCCAACGAGTGCAATTTTGACATGTTTCTTTGGATTTTCAAATACATGAACCATTTTTGCCCAGTCTTCAAGATGAGCTTCTGCTTTTATGCCCAGCGCTTTACAAACTGCTTTTCCTAGTCCTTCTTTTTCCATGTTGAGTGGAACTTCGTAAATGCTTTTTGCGTTAAGATTTTGAATAACAGAGTCGCTTTCAACATTACAGAAGAGCGCAATTTTTTCTCTTGTTGCTTCATCGAGACGAACTTCGGTACGTAACATGACAATGTTAGGCTGGATACCTAAGGCTTGCAGTTCTTTGACGGAGTGTTGTGTTGGTTTTGTTTTTATTTCGTGAGCTTTTTCCATGTAGGGAATGAGTGTTAGATGAATGTAACAACAGTTTTCTTCTCCTACTTCATATTTAATTTGACGGATTGCTTCGATGAAAGGAAGCGATTCTATGTCGCCAACAGTTCCACCAATTTCGGTTATGATAACATCAGCGTTTGTTTCTTTGGTTGAAAGTAACATGCGGCGTAAAATTTCGTCGGTTACATTCGGAATAACTTGAACAGTTCCGCCTTGATACTTTCCTTCGCGTTCGTTACGCAAAACAGTTTCGTAAACACGACCACTGGTTGTATTGTTGCTTTGAGAAAGTACGGCATCGGTAAAGCGTTCGTAGTGACCTAAGTCCAAATCTGTTTCTGCTCCGTCGTCGGTAACAAAAACTTCTCCGTGTTGGAGGGGGTTCATGGTGCCTGGATCAATGTTAAGATATGGATCAAATTTTTGGTTTACAACTTTAAGTCCGCAGCTTTTAAGTATAAGACCAATTGATGCTGCTGCAATGCCTTTGCCCAGACCGCTTACAACGCCGCCTGTTATGAAAATGTACTTAGTCATCTGAAACTCCGTCTAAATTATAAGTGCCTATTATAACTGATATTCAGCTGTTCGTCCATAAAATTTGCCAAAGTAAGTGCTTACTTTTGAGAGTGCCCGTTGGCTTGCTTCTGTGTTTTTTTCCAGTAGAGAAAGAAATTCTTCTTCGCTTATGGTAACTAAAAGCACTTCGCTTTTTGCAATGGCAGTACTGTTTCTTGGTTCGGTAAGAAGGCATGCCTCTTCACCAAAGAAAGAGCCTGGTTCGTGATAAGAAATACGGGTTGCTCCTTGTTCTTGCACAATGCCTTTTGCTATGTAGAACGTGCTTCGTGTATTGTCGCCCGGTTTAAAAATGCAGTCTCCCTCGTGGTAGACAGTTGCGGTCTTGTTGTTTTGAATAAGATGATCGGGGCGAATAAAAAGAGTGCGTCTTAATGCCGAACCGATATTTGTGTCATCGTAATGAGGTAATGTGTATAGTTCCGCAAGAAGGAGTGTATCAAAAAATTGAATAACAAAAATGTACTGTCCAAAAAAGAGTAAGAGCATGAAGAAAACTTGAACTTCAAGCAAAAGAACAATAGAGTTGCTTAACACTCCATACACTAAGTTGAAGTTGGTCATGTTAATAAAAATTCCAGTAAGTTTTGTAAAAGCCCAGAATATAAATGTACAGGCTGCAGAGGCGAGGGCACAAATAAACCAAGAAGGTTTAGACTGACTCCAAATTCGGTAACAGAAAGTTACTGCTAAAAAAATAAGCACGTTTGGAAGCGTTGCCGTAAGTCGTTCGGTAAGTACGATGATTAAATCTGAAAACTGAGCAATAAAAGGAACAAAAAAAGGCATGCGTAAAATGGCGCGCAAAATACCAATGGCAGAAACAAGCAGTGACAGAATAATTACGATGACAGCTTCACCTGCAAAAATTAAAAGTTGTTGAACAACAGGTTGCGGTTTTACAACAGCTTTGAAAATACGGTTTAAGCTTTTGTTGACAGAAGAAAAAAATCTTCGCGCCATCATGATGATTGCAATTGAAATAACAATTTCGAATAAACCAAATCCACGAAGTTGTGCAATGGAATTGCGTAAATTTTCTGTGCTAAAGAATTGTGAAAAAAAATCATACTTTTCTAAAAACGAAAAAAGAATATCGGGTGACGCATGAAAAATCTGCATCAAGATAACGAGTACCATCATCACTGTTGGAATGAGCGAAAATAAAAAACCAAATGCACAAGAAGAAGCGTATGAAAATAAATCGTTTTTTCCCATGTGCGCAATGGTTAGGTAAAGCGATTGTAAAAAAGTTACAAACGAAATTTTATGAGGTTCTTTTGTTTTTGAAAAATCTTTTTCTGAACTCACTGCAAGCTGTCCGCTGTGTTTGATGTTTCTTCTGTTGTTGTCTGTTCTGAAGCAGGTGTTGTCTGTTCTGAGGCAGGCTTATCTTCTGTAGTTGTTTTTTCTTCGGTTGCTTCTTCTGTAGAAGTTTGCTCTTCTTTCTTTTCTTCTTTTTTGCCCAAGATTTTTGACAAAGGAAGATTGTAGTTCATTTCATCAGGCTGTAATTTGGCAATGCTGTCGTTTACTCTTTTTTGCAGAAGAATAGAAAC
>DMQP01000123.1 GCA_003455655.1 Treponema sp.
TGACCTTTTCCCGTCGCCTGCTCCATCATAGCGCGAACTTTGAGGGGCAGTCCGAAGAGGGTTATGAAGCCTTGGGCGTCTTTGTGGTCGTACAAATCTCCGGTTGCAAAGCTTGCGATGCTTTCGTTATACAGACTGTAAGGTGACCAGCTTCCGGCTCCTCTCATTGTTCCCTTATAGAGGCGCAACTTAACCCAACCTGTTACATTTTCTTCGATCTTATCTTGGAATGCCATAAAGCCTTCCATAAGTGTGGTAAACCATTTACCATCATAAATAAGTTCGCTCTGTTTAAGAGACAACATCTGTTTGTAACTGTAAGTGTCGCGGTCAAGACACAGGTGATCCAGTTGTTCGTGTGCAAACTGAAGAATTGTTCCGCCAGGAGTTTCGTACACACCACGGCTCTTCATACCAACACAGCGGTTTTCAACAAGATCAATCAGACCAATGCCATTGCGTCCGCCAATTTTGTTCAAGGTTTCAACAATCTGCAAAGGAGACAATTTCTTTCCGTTAACGGCAACAGCTTCTCCTTTTTCAAAATCAATCTGAACATACTCGCCTTTTTCGCTTGCTTCTTCAGGAAGTTTTGTTTCTTTAAGCATGTTCTTCCAGTTAGGTTCGTTCTCTGTTTTTTCCAGTTCCAAACCTTCGTGGCTAATGTGCCATATATTTTCATCACAGCTGTAAGAACTTGCCTTCTTCATAGGAACAGGAATCTTGCGTTCTTCAAGATATGCAATTTCTGCTTCACGGCTATCGAGTGTCCACTTAGGATCACGCCATGCTGCAATAACCTGCAGGTCTGGAGCAAATGCTTTAATAGCAAGTTCAAAACGAACCTGATCATTTCCCTTTCCTGTTGCTCCGTGACAGATTGCTACTGCTTTTTCCTGACGAGCATATTCAACAAGAATCTTTCCAATAAGAGGACGTGCAGTTGATGTTCCCAAAAGATATTCATCTTCATATTTACAATTTGCTTTAACTGCAGGGAACACATATTCCTTACAGTATTCTTCACGAGCATCAACTACATAGCAGGCTGAAGCTCCAGTCTTAAGTGCACGGGCTTTGATGGTTTTCCAGTCATCTCCCTGTCCTAAATCAATACAGACTGCAATAACTTCGTAGTCATAGTTTTCCTTGAGCCACGGAATGATTACCGTAGTATCAAGTCCGCCTGAGTAAGCAAGAATAACTTTGCCTTTCTTTTTGGTTGCCATAAAATCGCCTCTAAAAATGTAAATTTATGCATTCAAAATAGCATTTTTTTTATAAATACTCAATAGGATTAGGAAGAAATTTATATTTATACGATAGTTCCGCGAAATGTATTTCCCGAAAGACTGTCTAAATGCACTGTACAAAAGCCTCCTATGAGCGACTTTTCTGCCGCAAAAGCAACACGTTCGTTCTGTTCAGTTTTACCTAAAAGTTCTGCGCTGTTGTCTCGGCTAACGGCATCGGCAAGAACAGTTACTGTTTTTCCCACACGCTTTGAAAGAACTGCTGTTGTAATGGAAAGTTGTTTGTCTATAATTTTTTGTAAGCGAGCCTTTTTTATTTCGATATCAATTTGGTCTTCATACTTTGCAGCTGGAGTTCCTTCGCGCGGATTAAAGTAATACATAAAGGCACTTTGATACTGAACTTCATCCATAAGAGAAAGCACTTGTTCGACATCTTCTTCTGTTTCTCCAGGAAAGCCCACC
Organism: Treponema sp.; assembly: GCA_003455655.1. Taxonomy (GTDB): domain Bacteria; phylum Spirochaetota; class Spirochaetia; order Treponematales; family Treponemataceae; genus Treponema_D. The sequence goes on from DMQP01000123.1 coordinate 1,719, forward strand.
ATAATATCAGTAATAAGAGAAAGGTCAGAAATGTTTTCTTTCATTTGCTGAACAAGACAAAGGTAGTCTTCTCGACTATAGCGACGATTCATGCGCTTTAAAATTTCTGAAGAGCCATGTTGAACAGGAAGATGAATGCCTTTGCACACATAAGGATTTTTTGCAATAACATGAATAAGTTCATCTGACAAATCTTTGGGGTGACTCGATTCAAAGCGAATCCATTTTATTGATGAATTTGTTTTTTCAAGATGATTAGTAATTGCTTCCAACAATGCAGGGAATGTTAATCCGTCTGAATTATAAGAGTTAACATTTTGTCCTAAGAGCGTTATTTCTTTTACACCTCTTTGCGAAAGTTGATCAAGTTCTGTTTTAATTTGCGAAAGAGGCCGCGACACTTCCCTACCACGAACATAAGGAACAATGCAGTAAGTGCAAAAATTATTGCAACCATTCATTATGGGAACAAAAGAAGAAAAGGCTCCCTGCTCTACCGAAAGAGATGCAAAAGAATATGCTGGATCTTCATCAAGTTCAAAAGGTTTTTGTCCTCTTTCTACCGCAGTAACAATAGTGCCCAAACTGTTTTTAGCATAGGTGCCCACAACATAGTCAACAACAGGAAACTGTTCTTTAAGTGTATGCAGTAAACGCTGAGCCATACAGCCCATGACCACAAGTGTAAGTGGAACAGGACCTTTTTCTGCAATAAGACGAGCTGCGTCATCGAGCGTTTTATCTTTTGCGCCAGGAGTTCCGGCACGAAGCGCTTTAAGACCAGTGTAATATCCCAAGCGTCCAACAATGCGACTTTCAGCAGTAGCACGAACAGAACAGGTATTTATAATGACAAGGTCTGCTACTTGTTCATTCAAAGCTTTTGTCCATCCGCGAGCAAGCAAGAGTTGTTCAGCGGCAGCACTTTCTGCTTTGTTCATTTCACAGCCATACGTTTCAAAAAAGTAAGTCAAAGGAACTCCTTATAAAAAGCAAAAGAAAAAATCAAACCGAAGTAATTTTTGAAGTCATAGAATATGCATTGTGATTGTGTATGCTCTCAAAGTTTTCACATTCAACGCTAAACCAACTAAAAGGTTTTTCGGCACCGTCAAAATGTTCAAGCGCAAGATACACTTCACGCACAACATCTTCTACAAAGCGAGGATTTTCATAAGCATGTTCGGTAACAAATTTTTCGTCTGGTCGTTTAAGCACACTGTATAATCCGCAAGAAGCAGATGCTTCAATAAGCGCTATAACATCTTCCATCCAGAAAAGACTTGTGTTCTCTAGCGTAACAGTAACAACACCTCGTTGATTATGCGCACCATACTGACTGATTGCTTTTGAACAAGGACAAACAGTTGTTACAGGAACAGAAATTTTTAAGCGGAAGCGTTCACTGTCTGAAGAAACTTCAGCTTCGTATTCACACTCATAACTCATTATTCCGTTTTCACCAGTGACAGGAGCTTTCTTGTTCATAAAAAACAAAAAGTGCATTGTTCCAAAAGCACGCTCTGCATCAAGTGATGTTCGTATTTCTTTGAGCATGTCCAAAAACTGTCTGCGTCCTAAATCTTGACTGTGGCGGTGAAAAATTTCTACAAAGCGAGACATGTGTGTTCCCTTAAAATGGTGGGGAAGATTAACAAACAAATCTACTGTTGCTGTAGTACTCTGCTTTCCATTTACTTTATCAAGCACTTGCACCGGATACTGAAGTCGTTTCACACCAACTTTTTCAAGGGGAATTTCTCTCGTATCTGGAGAACTCTGAACATCAATCATCTAGCTGCACTCTCCAGTGTATTGTAAATAAGCATTGCAATAGTCATGGGTCCTACTCCACCGGGAACAGGAGTAATAACAGAAGCAACTTCTTTTACACTTTCAAAATCAACATCGCCAACTAAACGGAAGCCACTTTTTTTGCTTGCATCGGGAATACGGTTAACACCAACATCAATAACCGCGGCCCCTGGTTTTACCATATCGCCCGTAACAGTCTGAGGATGCCCTGATGCTACAATCAAAATGTCTGCCTGTTTTGTAAAAGACGCAAGATCTTTTGTTCCTGTGTGACAGAGCGTAACCGTAGCATTACTTTCTTTTCGAGAAAGCAAAACCGCCATGGGCTTACCCACAATGTTACTGCGTCCTACAACAACTGCATGAGCTCCATTTGTTTTAACACCTGCGTAAGAAAGCAGTTTCATAATGCCATGAGGTGTACAAGGCAAAAAAGATTTTTTTCCAATCAGCATGCAACCAACATTTACCGGATGGAATCCGTCAACATCTTTGGAAGGGTCTATAGCTGCGGTAACGGCATCTTCATCAATATGTTTGGGAAGGGGAAGCTGAACTAAAATACCATGAACAGAAGAGTCAGCATTTAATTCTGCAATAATGGAAAGCAGTTTTTCCTGACTGGTATCTTCAGGTAAAAGAAGGCTTCTATCTGCCATTCCTGCTTCTTCGAGAGCCTTACGCTTACCAGTTACATAACTTACACTCGCTGGATTTTC
>DMQP01000074.1 GCA_003455655.1 Treponema sp.
GGTGGCTTTACACAGCGTGTTCCATACGACTGAACCCATGCGTTTTGTGTAAATAAATATCCGTTGAGTTGACTTCCAAAGTATTCAACCATGTCATTGCGTTCAAATTCTCCGTGAACAAGAACATCAAGACCAAGTTCTTCTTGAAGAGCAATACACTCTGCAATTTTTTTCTGATTGAACTCAACATACTGTTCTTTAGAAATAGTACCTTTTTTATAAGCGGCACGGTTGGCACGAACTTCTTTTGTCTGCGGAAAACTTCCAATTGTTGTGGTGGGAAATAGGGGTAAGTTAAATGTTTCGTGCTGAATTTTTTCGCGTTCTTCAAAACTTGGTTTTCGAATAAAATCTTCTTCACTTATTTTCAAAAGCGCTTCCTGAACAGCAGAATCTTTTTTTACGCGTTCACTTGCAAAGAGTTTTTTATTTGCTTCAAGTGCATTTGCATTTTTTGAAGCGAGGTCTTGTAACTCTTGAATTTTTTCTTCGGCAAATGAAAAATGACTTATTGTTTCTTTGGGAAGTTTTTCTTCACAAGCTGTTGTGTAGGGAACATGTAAGAGCGAGCATGAAGAACTTAAAACTATGTTTTCTTCTGGAACAATTTTTTTAATCTTTGCTATAAGTTCATTTTTTTTCTGATAGTCTGCACGCCAAATGTTTTTTCCGTTTATAAGTCCTGCAAACAAGAGTGTGTCTTTTGGAAATCCTGATTCTACAAGTTCAAGCGTTTTCTTTCCCTCAACAAAATCTAAACCAATTGCATCAAATCCAAGTTGACTTACTTCTTTGTATACATCACGAATATCACCAAAATATGTTTGCAAAATGATTTTTATATTTGTTTCTGAGTGCAACTTTGAAATTAAATCTTTGTAGATTGAAATAAAGAGCGCTTTTTCTTCGTTTGAAACATCAAAGACAAGTGCAGGTTCTGCAAAGGAAATCCATTGTGCACCTGCGCTGCTTATTTTTTTTGCAAGAGAAACAAATGCGTTGACTGATTCTTCGACAAAATCTTCTGCTTTTTTCGAACCAGTGTATGTTGCAACTTTTAAGAAAGTGTAGGCTCCGATTACTGTTGGAACGGTTGTAATGTTTAAAGATTTTGCTTCAAGAAATTCATCTAACACTTTATTTGTGTTTGAAACTGAAAGTTTTGTTGTGTCAGACAATTCAGGAACAATGTAGTGATAATTTGTGTTGAACCATTTTTTCATTGGAAGTGCTTTAACATCGCCTGCTGTTCCCTGGTAGCCGTGAGCAGCTGCAAAATATGTTTCAAGAGAACTTATTTTTAAGGCTGTGTATCGCTCTGGTATTGCTCCAAGTAAAAAAGCGGTATCGAGTACATTATCATAAAAAGAAAAATCGTTCGAAGGAATAAAAGTTATGCCACCTTCAATCTGCTTTTTCCAACCATAAGAGCGAATTTCTTTTGCCGTATTTTGTAATTCTGCTTCTGAAATTTCTCCTTTAAAAAATTGTTCACTTGCAAATTTCAATTCACGATTTTTTCCAATTCGTGGAAAACCAATAATAGATGTTTTTGTTGCCATATAAATACCTACCTTTTTACTAAGATTTACTGTATTTTACGGAATTTTTGAAAGAAAGGAAAATACTATTTTTATTGACTTTGCGATAGTTTTTACCTATGGCGCATTTTTATACAATATGTTAGTATTTTGTTATGACATTACAACAATTAAAATATGCTGTTGCTGTTGCTGATTGTCGTAACATAACAGAAGCGTCTCGTCGTGTTTTTGTTTCACAGCCAAGTCTTACTGCCGCAATTCGTGAACTTGAAAATGAAATGGGTATTACTCTTTTTTTGCGATCGAATAAAGGTGTGTCGGTAACGAATGAAGGTGATGAGTTTTTGTCTTATGCAAGACAGGTTTTAGAGCAAGCGAATTTGCTTGAAGATAGATTCAAAGGTAATGTTAGTGGAAATACAATTTTTTCAGTAAGTTGCCAACACTATTCGTTTGCAGTAAATGCTTTTGTTGATGTAATTCGACAGTTTGGTGGTAATGAATACGATTTTACTTTGCGCGAAACACAGACTCATGAAATTATAGATGATGTTGCTCACTTAAAAAGTGAAGTAGGGGTTTTGTATCTTTCTGATAGAAATGAAAATGTAATTAGTAAATTAATTCAAAAAAACAATTTGTCTTTTGATGCTTTGTTTACAGCACCGCTTCATGTTTTTATTTCAAAAAAAAATCCGCTTGCAAAAAAGAAAAAAATAAAACTGTCGGAACTTTCATCATATCCGTATCTGACATACGAACAAGGTGAGTTTAATTCTTTTTACTTTGCAGAAGAACCTCTTACAGAAATTGATTTTGATTGTCCTAAAAATATAAAAGTACGTGACCGCGCAACATTGTTTAACTTATTGATTGGTCTTGATGGATTCACCATTTGTTCTGGAATTATTAGTCACGAATTAAATGGGCCTGAGATTATTGCACGTCCCTTAGATAGTCATGAACATATGACTGTTGGTGTAATAACGAGAAAAGCAATGTCTCTTTCGCGTTATGCATCTGCTTATGTTGATGAACTTAAAAAACACTTGGTGTAATTTTTATAAGATTGTTTTTTTCTTACCACTGAATTGGTAGATAAGATACAAGAACTGCAAGTATAACTGATGGTAGCATATTTGCAACTCTGATTTTCTTTCCCCACACAAGATTCACACCAACGCAGAAAATTAAAATTGAACCCACAAGAGAAAGATACGAAATAGAAAGTTCTGTCATTAGAGGAGAAATGACTTTAGCTAAAAGTGTTATGAACCCTTCAAAGATAAAAACTGGTATTGCAGAAAATGCACAGCCTTTACCAAGAGACGAAGTCATTACTGCAATAATGATTAAGTCTAAAACTGATTTTACAGCAAGTGTAGAAAAATCGCCTTTTACACCGTCTTGAATTGCTCCGACTATTGCCATAGCTCCAATACAAACGGTAAGAGAAGCTGTAACAAAAGCATTTACAAACTGACTGTCGCTACTGTTTCCTGTTTTGTTCTTAAGCCATTCGCCAAAATGTTCAAAAGCTTTTTCAATGCCACAAAGTTCACCGATGATTGTTCCTAGAGCAAGTGTAAGCACTAGCAACATAGATTTTCCGCTTAAGATTTTTCCTGCATCAATACTGAGCATTCCTTGCATAGCTCCAGCAATAGCTATGAAAAGTACACAGACTCCGCATGTTTTAGTTAGCGAATCTTGTTGTTCCTCTTTAAAAAGTTTTCCTGAAAAATGTCCTACTAAACCACCTACAACAATTGCTGCAGAGTTAATTATTGTTCCTAAACCGATCATCAGCTAAATGCCTCTATGAAATTTTTTTATAGTATAACAGCATTTGCATCGTTAGGTAAATAAAGAAATACATTCACCTTGTCCATGTTTTAATACGAACAAGATGAATGTGTTTTTAGAATTACAACTTCCAAGAAACAGCTTGTTTTCGTGAATCTATAAAGCGAGCGTATATTCCGCCATTAG
>DMQP01000011.1:0-5309 GCA_003455655.1 Treponema sp.
TCTTTTTCTTCAATCTGTGCGATTAACGGCTTCAGTGCCTTAATATCGCGGTCGTTTTTTGATCCAAAAATTAACGTTAAAAATTTATCGAACATAGCAGTTTTACTATATCGCATTGCAACAAAAATTACAATATAAGGCATAGCGCAGCATTCATTCACTTTTACTGTCTGCAAGAATTTTACGAAGTAAAACTTCTTGCCAGTTAAAAACTGCAAGGATGCAGTTTTTAACTCATTGACTAGCAAGAGCCATTTCTTTATTCTATAAGAACCATGTCGGATAGCCGTCGATTTTTTCTTTTATTGTGTCTTTTTCCCCTTTTTTTTATATCATGTGAACGTTCAACCATTGTTTCTACGCTTGAAGAAGAGGCCCTTTTTTCGCTTGAGTATGGAAATTTCGAAAATCAGCTTAATGTTTTTAGTGTTGCCGAAGTAGGGAACATTCAAACTTCTATAGCAATGCGTGACGGTTTTTTCTATATTGCTAACGGTGAATCCAAAAAAATAATGGAAATGACCAGTTACGGAGACTTAGTTCGCCTTTACTTTAACAGCGATGCAAACCCAGAGCCTTCTTTTATGTCTCAAGATAATGCTGTTAGTGCAACCCGCAAGGCAACAATTTATCCCTTTAATCAACTGGGAGCTATAGCTGTAGACAATCGTCAGTACTTGTATGCGGTAGACGAACTTCCTGTAGAACGACAAGAACTTGACCCCGACAGTGGCGCTGTTCTGCGAAACATTATACTTCGCTTTGATGCAAGCGGTTCTTTTTTAGACTATTTGGGGCAAGAAGGTCCAGGCGGAACTCCATTCCCCTTCGTAGAAAACATTTATGCTACTAACAACAATGAACTAGTGGTTTTGTGCAAAAGTGTTCATTCAAACATAGTCTACTGGTTTTCTTCAGAAGGCTATCTCTTGTTTACGATGAGCATTGATGAAACAAATGTTCCTTCTCCTTTTGCAAGCGATTCTTCCGAAGAACAAAGAACAGACAACGGTTCCTGGCACACCATAGGCAATATAATTCCTGATTACACAAGACGACGGCTTTATGTTCCCGTAGTGTACTATACCAGTGTTATTGATGAAGCAAGTAAAGTTGAGTCGGGTATACATTACGAAATGATGCTTTTGTATCCGCTTAATGTTGATGACGGTCGCTACGAACAACCCATTACTATTCCCCCTTACACAGAACAAGTTACTGAAGGTTTTTCAAGCGAAGCCTTTAGCATTCCCTATGACTTTTTGGGCGTTACCGACACAGGCTGGCTCTTTTTTATAGTCAGTACAGGAAGTGGTTTTTCCGTACAAATGGTTCAGCCCGACGGTCAGCGTATTTTAACAAGAAATCTGTCGGTAAACTTGCGTTCACTTTTGTATTATGACTTTTCGCTTAGTAACAGCGGAATTCTTTCTCTTTTGAAAGTAGAGCAGGAAGGTGCGTCTTTAGTTTGGTGGCGTACCGATGATTTGATTCAAGCTGTTCTTGCAAACTAAAAGGCGGACTTGTAATGGCATACGGAGACAATCAGATTGATGCATACGGAGAAGAAGGTCCTGGTGTAATCTTCCATTACAAAAAAGGTTCTTTCCGTGAACACGAAAGTCAGACTACCCGTGACATAGCAGAAGATATTACTTCCCGCAAAAATGGATTTTTCAAAACTCTGGTAAAAACGCGTGCTAACCGAACCCTTTTAATTATGCTTTTAATAACAATGGGTGTGCTTTTAGTTGTTTCTTTTTTTTCGAAAGGAAATGATGAGACTGTTGTTAATGGCATGCACTGTAGTCTTTCTGCTTTTTCTTTTGAAGATTCAGTCTATGTTACGCTTAAAGGAGAGCCAGATGGTAAGCATGCTTCAAAAGACCTGGCTCAAAAGGTCTTTGATGTTCAGTTTTCTGCCATAAATACAGATAATGAGCTTGCAAATCGTATAGACAGCCAGATTTTATTTGATCCAAGTCAAGAAGAGTGTTACGCTCGGACAGTTTTTGCCGATTATGATATTATACAGGTTTTGTGCACGGTTACCGATCAGTCTGGAGAAAGCGTAAGTTTAAGCGCATCAGTTACAAAACGGTAAAAGTGTAATGGAGGAAACATGGTACAGTTTTATTTGCTTTCAATTCTGCTGAACATTCTTGCGGGGCTTATTCTTGTTATGCTGCCTCCGCTTTCTCAAAAAGATAGTGCTTCTGTTCCTGCAAAAGTAGAAGATTCTGACTCTTTGGAAGAAGATCCCTTTGCAGATGTTGAAGCGCCTCTTTCTGAAACAGCAGCTGCAAAAAACTCAGGCGGTGCTTTCCAAATGCTTACTCAAGTTGATTCAAAACTGTTCCGTCTTGTTGTGGGAATTTTGAGTGTTTTTGTAGGACTTATGAAACTGCTTTCTGTATACAGAAATGACCTTCCCATAATTGGAGATTTGCTTCCCGTTCTTGCAGGTTTTGCCGGAGGAGCAACTCTTTTAATTGACTACTATTTAGCTTCAACTTCCGAAGAAACCATTTTGCCTCCCTTTGTTCAGTCGGTCTTAGTCGATGGTCGTAAATATGTTGGCATTGCCTGTCTTGCAGTTGCAGCGCTTCACTTCCTTTTCCCCGGCGTTGTGCTTTTTTAGGAAAGAGTCATGTCGTCAAAAGAAAGTATTGCTTGTATTGCTTTAAACGGAACAAAAGTGCTTATTGCTCACCGCTTACCTGTTGGACAAATGGGTGACCGTTGGGAATTTCCTGGTGGAAAAGTTGAAGAAAACGAAAGGGAACAAGAAGCAATAGTGCGTGAAATGCAAGAAGAATTCGGCATAGAAGTTGGTGTGGGTTCTCACATTGCAAGCGCACATTTTATGCATAATGGTCAAGACATTGCTCTTGAATGTTACCGCATAACAGTTCCCCACGATGGAATTGCAATTCCCTATAAACTTTCTGAACATTCAGAATATCGTTGGGTAGACATAAGCGAAATTGAGCAATTGTCTTTTGTTGATTCAGACTTGCTTTTGTATCCGCATGTTGTTGAATATGTAAAATCGCAGGCGGGTAAAGCATGAAAAAATTGAGCACTTTTGCAGTTCTTCTTTTTCTTTCCGTTCTGTTGGGAGCTTGTTCTAAAGAAAAACCGATTGTCTTAAATGCAGACGACATTCAAGCTCTTACGCCTGGAGTAGAGTGGGCTGTCGTAACAGAACCCTATGCTGCTTTTCGTGAAGAGCCTGCCTTTGAAAGTACTGTTATGGCACATGCTCGAAAGGCAGATGTTCTTGAAGTAAAAGGAAAAACCTTAAGCAAAGATTCTCTTACTTCCCGAACTTTTACTTGGTACAAATTTGATCAGGGCTGGCTTGAACTTTCTGCAATCGTTATTTACGACAACCGTTTGAAAGCTCAAAAGGCAGCCTTGTCGTTAAATCCTTAAGCTTTTATTTTTTCTACTGCTTCAGAAATACTTATTGATGCAAACTGTTCTCGTGTTGCAAGATTTTTAAGCGTTACTTTGTCTTGAGCAGCATCTTCTGCATTTACGGTAATGCCCCAAGGAATTCCTTTCTTTTCGGTAAGGGCATACTGTTTTGCCATCTTTACGGTATCGGGGAATACTTCGACACTTACTCCTTGTTCACGAAGACAAGAGGCTACTTTCTGATAGTGAGAAGCAAGAGAAGCATCTGTATTGTAAATTTCAGCATCAAGGTAAGAACCTTTTTGGCTGGTTAAACCTAACTGCGTAAGTCCTGCAATAAGACGGTCAAGACCTATGCTTGCTCCCACTCCAGAGACTTTGTCTTTCATGTACAAGCCGGTAAGATTGTCGTATCTTCCGCCCGAACAGACAGAGCCAATTGACGGCAACTGATTAAGGAATGTTTCATAAACAACACCTGTGTAGTAGTCCAAGCCACGAGTAATGCTGGGGTCAAGAGTGTAGCTTTTTTCTATTCCTGCTGCCTGCATCATAGAATAAATTTCTTTCATGCGAATAGAATCTTCTGACTCTCCGCCAGAAAGTTCTTCTATGTGTTTGAGTGTTTGGGTAAAGTTAGAAGCGGGCTGAATGTACGAAAGAATTTCTTCAGCTTTTTTTGAACTGCCCGTTATTTCTTCAAGTTCTTTTGCAACTTCTTGTGCTCCCACTTTTGCAAGTTTGTCTACAATGCGCAGAATGTCTTCTGATTTTTGAGCGCAGTCGAGTTTTGCTAAAAAGCGGTTAAAGATACCTCTGTGGTTTACATGAATTGTTATGTCATTTACGCCAATGGCATTGAGTGCTGCTTTCATAAGTGCAAGAGTTTCAAAGTCTGCCGTTGCAGAATCAGAACCTACAGTGTCAAAGTCGCACTGAATAAATTCCCTGTAACGACCTGCTTGCGGTTTTTCTCCTCGCCATACTTTAGAAATGTGGTAGCGCTTAAAGGGAAAGTACAATTCTTCTTTGTGTTCTGCAATAAAGCGAGCAAAGGGAACCGTTAAGTCAAAACGCATGGCAACATCACGGCCACCCTTATCTTCAAAGCGGAAGACTTGCTTTTCTGTTTCACCGTTACTCTTTCGCAGTAAGATTTCTGTGTATTCCAAAACCGGTGTGTCTATGGGAACAAAACCGTATGCGCGGTATGTCTTAGTAATTTTTTCGATTATGTCAGAACGCAGAATTTCATCTGCAGGAAGCATGTCGCGGAATCCTTTAAGGATGCGGGGTTGAATTAAGTCACTCATACCCAAAGAATACCGAAAACATGCGCTTGTGTAAATAAGGTACTTTTGTTATCATGAGCCCATGCTGTATAGGGAATTAGAACAGCCGCAAGCCGGCGACCGTGTTGTGGTGGGAATGTCAGGTGGTGTTGACTCAACGCTTACACTTCAGCTTTTAAAAGAAAAGGGCTGTATTGTAACGGGCGTTACCATGTCTCTGTGGAAAGGAGACTTAGACCTTCCTTCTGACGGAAGAGTTTTGCATGACAGTTGCTATGGTCCGGGCGAAGAAGAAGACATAGAACAGTGCCGTGAATTTTGCAAGACGCTTGGTGTTCCCTATTATGTAATCGATGTAAAAGAAGACTATCAGCGTGAAGTTCTTGATTATTTCAAATCAGAATATCGTGCTGGCCGAACTCCAAATCCTTGTGTGCGTTGCAACCGTTTTATAAAATTTGGTGCACTGCTTTCGGGTTTGCAAAAAATGGGGCTTGAATACGACTATTTTTGTACAGGACATTATGCAAAAGTTGTCAGAGGTTCAGAAGCGGTGGGTTCACTCTACGGCATTACTGACCGTGAAAGAGCAGA
>DMQP01000011.1:5456-7885 GCA_003455655.1 Treponema sp.
CGGTTCTTGAAAAAGTTCGTTTCCCTCTGAGTTCCTTTACCAAACAGCAAGTTTTTGCAATGGCTCGAGAACGTAATCTTGCTGCAGCATCTCGTGAAGAAAGTCAAGATTTTATTCCCGATGAATTTCGTGATCAACTTTTTAGCGATAAACCTTCTATTCCTGGCGACTTTATAGATTTAGACGGTCATGTTTTAGGAAAGCATCGCGGTATAGAACATTACACTATTGGTCAACGAAGAGGACTGGGGGTAAGTGCTGCCTATCCGCTTTATGTTGCTTCAATTGATGTTGAACATAACACGATTGTTCTTGCAAAAGACAGCGACCTCTTTAGCCAAGCCCTTATTGCAGACGATATCGTTTGGCCTGCAGATTTTGATCCACAAACAGCTTTTGATGCACTGGTAAAGATTCGTCTTGCTTCTCCTCCAGTACAAGCTCATGTTGAACCCTATGTCGCAAAAGAGGGTGAAGTCTTTAACGGAAAGCCCTATCTTGTTACTTTTGCAGAAGCCCAAAGAGCGGTTGCTCCAGGACAGTCTGTTGTGTTTTACCGTGATGGTGTTACGGTTGCTGGTGGAATTATTAGTAAGCAAATGTAGAAGGAGAAAAAAATGCTTCTTGCAATTGATATTGGAAATACAAATGTTGTTGTCGCCGTTTTTGATGGAGAAAAAATTGTTCACACGTGGAGAATAGCAACTGACACTCGTCGTACAGGAGATGAATATAAATCAATACTGCTTACTCTTATGAACGATGAGCACATTAGTTCTTCTCAGATTGATAAGGCAGTTTTAAGCTCTGTAGTGCCAGACTTAACAGGACCCTTTGTTTCTGTTGCAAGCAGTTTTGCAGGAAAAAAGCCTGTTATTGTTGGACCAGATGTTTACGACAAACTGCCCATTCACTTACCAGAGGGTGCTACTCACGAAATAGGAACAGACCTTGTGTGTAATGCAGTTGCCGCCTGGCAGATGACTCACTGTGCAAACATTGTTATAGATTTTGGAACAGCACTTTCTATTACCATTACAGATCAAAATGGTTCTGTTCGTGGGGTAGACATTGCTCCTGGTTTGGGAACAGCAGTACATTCACTTTCTTCTGGTGCCGCACAACTTCCTACCGTTCCTCTTGTTGCTCCTCCTTCAAGCATAGGAACAAACACGATTCATTCTATTCAAGCGGGAATTGTGTTGGGTTATAAGGGTTTAGTAGAATATCTTATTTCACAAATCAAAACAGATTTGCACAAACTTACCGGAGTTGCGCCAGAAGATGTTCGTGTTGTTGCAACAGGCGGTCTTAACAGTGTGCTTAAACCTATAACCGATGTTTTTACTCATGTAGATCGTTCGCTTACCATGACAGGACTTAGACTTATTGCAGAACGGTGCAGTTAAAAACTATTTTGTAAGTAAGTGTTCCCACAAAACGCCTGCACCAGCGCTCACATCTTGTGTCAAAATGTTGCCAATAACGGTCTCTAGGTAAGAAGGGTGTATGCCTGGTTCAAGAACTTTTTCTGTACGCAAAACAGCAATGTCACTTTCGCTCAGTCGATGACCTTTGTTAAGTGCATGGAGATAATGCAAACTGCGGTTGGTTCTTCCATAATTTTGCAGTTCACTTTGAGCAAGCACTTTTGTTCCTGTTCCTAAAATGCGTAAGATTTTTTCTTTTCCGAACTGTTGTGAAAGTTGCAAAACAATTTCTTCTAAGGCTTGTCTGCTTACTTTTTGCTCTTGTGGTAAAGGAAGCTCTTCTTTTGCTCCTTGGGCTGCAAAAAGTTCTTTGTTCCAACGCGTAATAACTGCTTGTGCTTGGTGCACTGCATGAACCATACAAGCAAATTGGTCTGGCTCTAGTGCAACAGGGTCGTCTAAACCGTCGGTCTCTTTGCTGAGGGTAATGTGTTTTTCTATCATTGAACCGCCCATTGCAAGGCTTAAAACCGGTACCAGTATGGGGTCTAAAGAATGGTCACTAATGCCTGTCTTAATTCCAAAGATTTCGCTTAATGTGTTGACGCAGCGTACATTGTATTCTTCTTCGGGAGCAGGGTAACTTGTTATACAGTGAAGAAGGGTAAGGTTTCGGTTATTGTTTTTTAAAAGGTGAACAGCAGTTTCTATGTCACCAAGTTTTGAAACTCCGCTTGAAAGAATAACAGGAATGTCAGACGGACAAAGCGCAGTCGCTTTTAGCAAAGGTATGTGATTTACTTCGGGACTTGCAATTTTTATGAAGTCTGGTTTTATGTCAACTAATTCTTTAAGGGAACGAAGCCCAAAGGGTGAACAGGCAAACAAGACTCCGCAAGAATGTGCATAGTCAAGACAGTCTGCAAAAAAATCGGGGGAAACTTCAAGTTCTTTGAAGCGGTCGTACAGTCGAATTTTTCCTCCGGGAAGCGTTACAAA
>DMQP01000223.1 GCA_003455655.1 Treponema sp.
TTTGAACTTATTGGTCATCCCCTTCCAAAAATTCCCCAAAAAAAGGCGAATTTCTTAAAAATTTTTCTTGACAAATTAAAAATCCCATGTGATACTAACCTTAACTGGTATCGTTTCCAGTATCGTTTCCTGTTGCGGTGCTGGAAAACATGCCAGAAAATCAGGAGGAATCTATGAAAAAAATGAACAACCTTAAGGGCCTTGCTGTTGCAGTTGTTGCTGCAGCATGTCTGTTTGCATCTTGCGGAAAAAAAGACTCTACCCCAACCGTACGCTATCTTAACTTCAAACCCGAAGTTGCAGAAGTGTACCAAGAACTTGCCGCTGCTTACGAAGCAGAAACGGGTGTAAAAGTTATTGTCGAAACCGCAGCAAACAATTCGTATGAATCAACCCTTATGTCAAAAATGTCAACCAAAGAAGCACCCACTCTCTTCCAGATTAACGGACCTCGTGGATACGCAAGCTGGGCTGACTACTGTGCAGATTTAACCAACACTCAACTGTATCAGCACCTGTCAGACAAATCTCTGGCTGTTACCGCAAATGGAAAAGTGTATGGCATTCCCTATGTTGTTGAAGGTTACGGAATTATTTACAACGCTGCCTTAACTGACAAATACTTTGCATTACCTTCAAAAGCAACTCCTTACAAGAGCATGGATGAAATAAACACTTTTGCAAAACTTAAAGCTCTTGTAGAAGATATGCAGAAAAATAAAGCAGCACTTGGCATTGACGGTGTATTCGCTTCTACTTCACTCAAAGCTGGAGAAGATTGGCGCTGGCAGACTCACCTTGCAAACCTTCCTGTATATTATGAATTCAAAACAGGAAATGTAGACCTTGCTTCTGATGCAACAAAGAAAATCAGCTTTAGCTATGGTGACAACTTCCGCAACATCTTTGATCTTTACCTTAACAATTCAACTGTTGACCGCAAGACTGTAGGAACAAAAACAGTTACCGACTCTATGTCAGAATTTGCTCTGGAAAAATGTGTTATGGTTCAGAACGGAAACTGGGCATGGGGACAAATTAGTGGTGTAACGGGAAACAAAGTTAAAGCAGAAAATGTTAAGTTCCTGCCTATCTACACTGGTGCTTCTGGTGAAGAAAGCCAAGGTCTGTGTATTGGAACAGAAAACTTTTACTGCATTAACTCAAAAGCTTCTGAAGCAGATCAGAAAGCAACAGCAGACTTTATCTACTGGCTGTATTCAAGCGAAACTGGAAAGAACTATGTAACAAACAAACTGGGCTTCATTGCCCCCTTCGATACCTTTAGCGAAGCAGAACGACCAACAGATCCTCTTGCAAAAGAAATTGCTCGCTGGATGGCAATGCCTGGAGTTACTTCTGTTGCATGGAACTTTACACTCTTCCCCTCTCAGAAATTTAAAGATGACTTTGGTGCATCTTTGTTGAAGTATGCTCAAGGAACAAAAGAGTGGGCTTCTGTAGCAAACGAAGTTGTTTCAAGTTGGGAACGCGAAAGTAGCGCTTCAGAATAATCTGAAACAATTCAACACCATTAACGGGCTGTCCAAAAAGCGAAACTATAGTACACTTGTTGGGCAGTCCTTTTTTTACGAGGAAAACATTATGAGAAAATCACTTTCAAAATACTTTCCTATTTTTGTTCTTCCAACATTGCTTGCCTTTACACTGTTTTTTATTGTGCCTTTTCTTATGGGCATAGGACTTTCCTTTACAAAGTTTACAGTTGTAACAAATGCAAAGTGGGTAGGATTCGACAACTACATCAAAGCATTCACCTTTGACAAAGAGTTTGTGCATGCACTTGCTTTTACAACGCTCTTTACTATTGTCTCAATGGTAACTGTTAATGTACTTGCTTTTGCACTTGCACTTATGCTTACTCGTGGACTAAAGGGAACAAATATATTCCGCTCTGTCTTCTTCTTACCTAACCTCATAGGCGGAATTGTTTTGGGTTACATTTGGAACTTACTCATAAACGGAGTACTTTCTCCTTTTGGAGTAGACATTACCTACAAAACTCAATACGGTTTCTGGGGACTGGTAATTTTGACCAACTGGCAGCTTATAGGTTACATGATGGTTATTTACATTGCTGGTTTGCAAAACATTCCTGGCGACATAATAGAAGCAGCTCAGATTGATGGTGCATCTTCCATAAAAACATTGTTCCGCGTAAAAATTCCAATGGTTATGCCTTCAATAACTATCTGCATGTTCTTAACACTTTCAAACACATTCAAAATGTTTGACCAGAACCTTGCACTTACTGCGGGTGCTCCAGAAAACTCAACAGAAATGCTTGCACTCAACATTTACAACACCTTCTACGGAAGAATTGGTTGGCAGGGTGTAGGTCAAGCAAAAGCTGTCATGTTCTTTATCATTGTAGCAGTTATTGCATTTGTTCAGTTAAAGCTCACTTCTCAAAAGGAGGTTGAACAATGAAACGCAATCTGTGTAATCGTCACGCAAGCGACACCATAATTTTTGCGCTACTGGTTATTCTTGCTACTGTATTTTTGATTCCCATTGCACTCGTAGTAATGAACTCTTTCAAATCGAGATTGTTTATTTCAAGTGCACCATTTGCTCTTCCTTCCGAAGAAACATTTGTTGGGTTTGAAAACTATCTTAATGGATTACGAACTTCTGGATTTTTTGTTTCGTTTATGCGTTCTGTTTTCATTACCATTCTTTCTGTGTCGCTCATTTTAATTTGTACTTCAATGACAGCATGGTTTATAGTTCGCGTCAAAAACAAATTTTCCAAAGGCTTGTATTATTTGTTTACATTCAGTATGATTGTACCGTTCCAGATGGTTATGTACACCATGACATTTATTGTTAACCGTCTTAACTTCGATAATGTTGTGGGCATAAACTTCGTGTATCTTGGTTTTGGTGCAGGACTTGCAGTATTCATGTTCTGTGGATTTATTAAATCAATCCCGCTTGATCTGGAAGAAGCCGCCGAAATTGACGGATGCAATCCTTTGCAGACATTCTTCTTAGTTGTTTTTCCTGTGCTTAAACCAACAGCCATTACCGTTGCTATCTTAAATGCAATGTGGATTTGGAATGACTATTTGCTTCCCTACTTAGTTTTGGGAACAGATAACAAAACAATTCCTGTTGCCATTCAGATTGCAATGCAAGGCGCATATGGTGCAACTGATTACGGTGGATTCATGGCCATGCTTGTTTTGGCAATTATTCCCATAATCATTTTCTATCTTGCATCGCAGAAGTACATCATAAAAGGTGTTATCTCTGGAGCAGTAAAAGGATAAAACACATGACAATAAAAGATATTGCCCGTGAGTGTGGCTGTGGCTTAGGAACTGTTTCTCGTGTTTTGAACAACCATCCTGATGTAAGCGATCAGATGAGAGAACGTGTCCTTGCCGTTGTTAACAAATATGGTTTCGTCTCAAACCAAAGTGCAAAAATGTTGCGCTCTCAGGACAATAAAACTATTGCCATCTTAATGAAAGGAACATCAAGTATTCTTCTTAATTCACTTGTGGAACGGATTCAAAAAAGAATGGAACATCTTCCTTACACAACCAATGTAGTAGTACTTGATGAATACGATAACGAAGCAAAACAGGCATACATGGTATGTCAAAAGCATCGACCACTTGGACTTATTTTCGCAGGTGGTAACCCTGATTCTTACAAAGAAGATTTTGCAAATATTCAAACTCCCTGTGTCATCATTACCAACCAAGCAAATGATGTACAGAACAACAGACTGTCTAGCGTAAGCACAGATGACATTGCAGCTGCTCAGTGCATGGCAGAACATCTTGTTGCAAACGGACATACAAATATCGGTGTAATAGGAGGAGACCTTGCTTCTTCAGAACTGACACAACGCCGCTACAACGGTTTTCTTTCAGTCATGCAAAAGCACGGTCTGTCTTTTAACAAAGAAACTCAGTATGCAGTTGCTAAGTATTCACTCCAAGAAGGTGCCGCTGCTGCAGAACAGCTCATTAAAGCAAACCCAGACATGACAGCTATATTCACCATGGCAGATGTTATGGCAATTGGTGCAATACGAAGATTAAATGATCTGGGCTACACCGTACCAAAAGATATTTCTGTTACCGGATTCGACGGATTGGAAATCGCAGACTACATGTGTCCGCGTCTTACTACAATTCGTCAACTTTTGAATGAACTTGCAGAACGGGGTCTTGATGCGTTGCTTGATAACATTGAACGCAAAAAACCGTGCAGTCATCAATTAGTTCCATTTGAATTTATTGCAGGTGAAAGCGTTTACAAACGGAATTAAAAATTCCAAGGACGCTAAATGAACTTTCTACATAACCGTGCTTCAGGTATTCTGATGCACATTTCCTCTCTTCCTGGCCCTGGCGGAATAGGAACCTTAGGTGCAAGCGCATATACTTTTGTTGATTATCTTGCAAATGCAAAACAAAGTTACTGGCAAATTCTACCTATTTGTCCAACCAGTTACGGTGACTCTCCGTATCAAAGTTTTTCAACCTACGCAGGAAATCCTTACTTTATTGATTTGGAACTATTACAAAAAGATGGACTTCTAAACGAAGCAGATTGGAAACACACACATTGGGCAAACGACGAACGCTTTGTAGATTACGGAGTGCTGTACATTGAACGACACAAATTGCTTCGTGCTGTTCACCAAAAGTTTGAACAAAACCTTCCTACAGATTTTGAAATTTTTTGCAAAGAGAATTCATTTTGGTTAGAAGACTATGCGTTGTTCATGGCAATTAAAGACAAACACGGAGGCATTTCTTTTCATCAATGGGAAGAAGATATACGAACACGCAATCCTGAATCGCTTGCAAACTGGAAAAACATTTGTTACAACGACATTCGTTACTACAAGATGCTACAGTATTTGTTCTTCAAACAGTGGAAGTCGTTAAAACAATATGCAAACAAAAAAGGCATTCGCATTATAGGCGATTTACCAATTTACGTTTCTTCTGACAGTTCTGATGTGTGGGCTAATCCAGAAATTTTTGACACGAAAGAAGTTGCTGGTTGTCCGCCAGATGCATTTGCTGCTGACGGTCAGTTGTGGGGGAATCCTGTTTACAAGTGGGATGTTCTAAAGAAACAAAACTATCAGTGGTGGATTACTCGCCTTACTTATAATCTTGCTATTTACGATGTGCTTCGTATAGATCACTTCCGCGGATTTGAATCTTACTATTGTATTCCCGCACAAGATACAACTGCAAAAAATGGTGTCTGGCGCAAAGGTCCTGGTTTGCAACTGTTTACTGAATTTAAAAAACATGCCCCCGATGCAGCTGTCATTGCAGAAGATTTAGGTTTTCTAACTGATGAAGTAAAACAAATGCGAAAAGATTCAGGCTTTCCGGGCATGAAAGTATTGCAATTTGCTTTTGACTCACGTGAAGAAAATGACTATTTACCAGAACACTACGAGCATACTTCTGTTGTCTACACAGGAACACATGACAACGACACTCTCTTAGGATGGATTAATCATTCACCTAAAGAAGATATAGATACTGCACTCAAGTATTTACATGTAAACAATCAAGGGCAACTGGCACCTGCAATGATGAAAGCCGCTATGGAATGTGTGTCCGACACTTGTATTCTTACTATGCAAGATATATTGGGTCTTGAAACATTTGCGCGAATGAACATTCCGTCAACACTAGGTAACAACTGGCGCTGGCGTGCAACAGAAAAACAACTTTCAGAAGCTCCGTGGAACAAACTACGCTCACTAACAGAACAAACAAAACGCTGTTAGCAGTCTTTAGGAAATTCTATAAAGTGCTTTTGCATGTAGACGAGGTCATACCACAGATTGAATTTGTTTGCGCAGTGAGAAAGTCTTCCTGCAATTTCAAATCCCATCTTGGTATGAAAGCGTATACTTGCATCTGTTAAGTAAGAATCGTGTGGTCGTTCTGTTGCAGCAACAAGAGCATAAGCTGAAGCAAAACCAGCAGTTCGTAAACGTTTTTCAAGTTCATTATACAATTGTGAACCAAACCCTTTTTCTCTGCAACTTTGTTCAAGATAAATAGAAATTTCAACACTTGGGTCAAAGGCTTTTCTTTCGTGCAAACGATGCGCATAGGCATAACCACACACCACACCATCTGAAAGCGCAAGAATGTACGGAAAGTGAACCCTTGTATCTGCAATACGCTTTTGAAATTCTTCAACCGAAGGAACATCATATTCAAAGGTAACTGCAGTATTCAAAACATAAGGTGCATAAATTGCACGAACTACTTCTGCATCTTCAACAGATGCGTCTCGAAATGTTAGTTTTGTCATAATCTATTTTTTTCGTTCAGCCTTCATGGCTCGTTTAATGGAATACATATTTTTATCTGCTTCATTAATTGAATCTTTTATAGAACGGTCTGTTCCAACTTCAAAATCTGCTATGCCGATTGCACAAGAAAGTCGTTCCCACGGATCTACATTTTCATTATTTTCTGCAACATGGAACAAATCTGTAGCTTCATCAACAAGACTAAGTCTATTGTCAAAATCTTCACCTTTAAGCACAACAGCAAATTCATCTCCACCAATTCTGAATACTGGTGAATGAGAAAAAACATGACAGATGATATTGCTCGACATTTTGATATAAGCATTACCACGTTCGTATCCGTATGTATCATTCAGTTCACGAAGATTATTTAAGTCTATGATTATAACAGCGTATTCGGTACTTCCTGCTTTTATGCGTTCATCAACTGAATTAATAAACGCTTCAAAGGCATTTTTATTCTGCAAACCAGTAAGTGTATCTGTATTTGCCATTTCTGAAAGTGCACGCGCTCTGCTTTCAGTTTCTATAATGTGTCTTACATACCGTTGCATGTCTTTTGACATTTTAACAACAGAATTTGAAAGCGATTCAATTTCGTTATTTGTATGAATTCCTGGATCTTCAATAACAATAGAATCAACATCTTCTTTTCCTTTGTGCTGATAGGCAAAAGTTGAAACTGTTTTTTCCAACTTTTGAAGCGGTCGCGCAATGTTAATGTTAGACCACACATAGAACAGAATAATAAAAATTGCACCCAAAGAAAGAATAAGTATTACATTGACTATTGACGAATTTCGAATAAATTCATTTATTTCAGAAATATCCATGTCGGCACACAAAAGAGCAACATACTCTCCGCTTGAAGTATAAAGTGGAAGCGTTCCTGTATAATCAATAAAGTATCCACCTTTTTCAAAATCGGAAACAAAAAAAGAAATATCTTTCGTTTTTGTCGCATTCATATATTTTGTTACCGAAGCAACAGAGTAATTATCGCCTGTAAGTTCATTCAAATGCACTGCCAAGTCTTGTTCATATTCTCTTTCGTAAGCATTCATAGCAGCCATTATGTTCATAACATTATCTACAGCTTCTGTATTAAGTGGACGAATTATATACAAGTAATGAATATCAACTGCATCTTTGAAGTTATCTATAAAATTCTGAAGTTCATAAAACCTTTCAGATTTTTCTCCCGTACGAATACATTCTGCAAGATCATCAACATCAATTTGTGTTTGTACATAAGAAAGAACATTCGTAAGACTTGCCTCAAAGCGTGAGTACATATTTCTTTCGTATATTGTGTAATTGACAGAACACAAAAGACAACACAAAAGTATAACAAAAAGCAAATAGCCCTTTGCTATAGTCTGACTGAGGTGTTTCTTTTCTTTCGTCTGAATAAATTCCATTACAATTATATTGTAGAATACATAAAATAATCCGTCAAGAAAAAAAAATCCCTGCAGGAAGGAGGGCCCGCAGGGATAAGTTTAGAAATGCCTTATATCATGCAAAGGGGTTTTCATCAGCGTACAAAACTCCCGCAGGTTGATTATATGAAATGTCCGTTATGCCCAAATAGTTGAACAAAGTATAAAGTGCTTTTCCGACATGACAGAATGCAACAGCACCGTGATGAGGATAATTCTTGCTAACCAAAACATGACGGTAGAAGCGACCCATCTCTGGAATTGCAAATACTCCAATGCCACCAAAAGAATGTGTTGCAACGGGAAGAATTTCTCCCTGAGCAATGTATGCTTTTAGTTTAGTGTCTGCGCTCGACTGCAAACGGAAGAAAGTTATTTTACTTGCTGCAATATCGCCTTCAAGAGTTCCACGAGTAAAGTCTGGTGTTCCGCCGTTTTCAAGCAGACGGTTTTGTATAAGCTGATACTTTACGCCTGGTTTTGACTGTTTGTTCAATCTGCAGAAGGGTGTATTTCCACAGTGGAATGCCATAAAGGTATCTTCCAGTTTGTATGCATAATTGAACTTACCCTTGATGTCGCTCTCGTACAAATCTTTAGGAACAGTATTATTGATATCAAGCAAGGTAACACATTCTCCAGAAATACATGTTCCAATGTATTCAGACAAAGCACCAAAAATATCAACTTCACAAGCAACAGGAATTCCTCTGCTTGCAAGACGACTGTTTACATAGCAAGGTTCAAAACCGAATTCTTTGGGGAATGCAGGCCAACACTTATCTGCAAAGACAACATACTTGCGACTGCCCTTGTGCTGTTCTGCCCAATCTAAAAGTGTCAGTTCAAACTGTGCCATGCGAGGAAGCATATCAGGATAATTGTTTCCGTCCATGCCCAACTCTTGAGCCATATCTTTTGCAACTTCTTCAATGCGTTTGTCATCTTTGTGTGCACGGTAAGAAACTAAAAGATCAAGTTCAGAGTTTTCTTCAATTTCAATTCCCAAATCATACAAACCTTTGATGGGTGCGTTACAAGCAAAGAAATCTTGAGGGCGTGGTCCAAAGGTAATGATTTTAAGATTTTTCAATCCAATAATTGCGCGTGCAACAGGAACAAAGTCTTCAATCATTTTTGCAATGTCTTCTGCAGTTCCCACCGGATACTCTGGAATAACAGCAGGAATGTGTCGCAGGTTAAGATTGTATGAACAGTTCAACATTCCACAATATGCATCACCTCGACCGTTAATTAAATCGCTTCCT
The DNA here is from genome assembly GCA_003455655.1 of Treponema sp. Classification (GTDB taxonomy): domain Bacteria; phylum Spirochaetota; class Spirochaetia; order Treponematales; family Treponemataceae; genus Treponema_D. The sequence goes on from DMQP01000223.1 coordinate 9,048, forward strand.
GTTTCTTCTGCTGCTGCAACAAACATACACGGTCCATCAAAGCGCTGAGCAATTTGTGTTTCTGGTGTTTCTGGTCCGAAGTTACCTAAGAAAACAACAAGTGCATTACAGCCAGCATTTTTAACTTCGTCTACAGCTTTAAGCATGTCGTTTTCGTTTTCTACTGTTGTCTTTGCTTCGTACAACTGTCCTTTGTAAGCACTCACAATTGCCTTTCGTCTTTTTTCTGACAGCGAAATAATAAAGCAGTCACGGCTTACTGCAATAATTCCTAATTTTACGTCGGGAATATTTGTTAATTTTTCCATACAGATACACTCCTATTCGTTCTGCAAATCTATATTTTTTCCAGTTAACCCTACAAACGCACCCTGCTTTGCTTCATTTGAAACAGGATGAACTATAAGCCATTTGTTTTTTGCCCACAAGAGTTTGTCTTCTCCGTTGTAGGCGGTAAGCTGAGGTTTTTCGGTGTTAGTGTCGCGCGGAAGAACAATCGCTACACGGAAACCTTCATTTGCTTTTGTTCCTTCAAATGCACAACAGGGAGCATAGTGCAAAGTCGTTTCGTAAATTTGAACAACTGTTCCTGCTGGAACAAAAAAGGCTTCAACTTTTTTTGTGTTAAGCATACCGTTTTTAACATCACTTTTTTTTGCAAGCAAGAGAATGATGTCTGTTGCTGGTATGTTCAGTTCACTACCACGATGATATTCCAAACAATTCAGTTTTGTATTAAATCCATTGCAATAACCGATTTGAATGTTCATGCCACCGTATGCATTATTTGTAAGTTGTTGCATAAGCGGAAGTGCTTCAAGAGATTTTTCTGACGGTTGGTATACCGTTGCATCTTTGGGACAAGGAGTATTTTGTTCAAGCGCTTTGACTAAGTCAGAAACATCGTAACCGTCAAGCACTGTTCCGTAAGATGCAAATGATTTTGAAAACACTGTCTTTACTTTCATTATTTAACCTCCAAAGCACTTAACTGTTTGAAACTGTTTTTAAGTGCAGGATATAAACTGGTATAAAGCGCATACACTTTTTCATACGCAGCTGAATTTGATGCAATAGGATTCTGAGCAGGATTTATCTTGATAATTTCTTTACACGCCTGACTAACACTTGCATACAGTCCTGTTCCAACTGCCGCAAGAATTGCAACTCCTAATGCGGGACCTTCTTTACTTGCAACGGTCTTCACTGGACAAGCATATATATCTGCAAGCATTTGACGCCACAGAGGACTTGTTCCGCCGCCACCACAAGCAAGCATATCTGTTATAGTGATGCCCATCGAACGCAATACTTCAACAGAATCACGCTGACTGTATGCAACACCTTCCATAACCGCACGAGTTAAATGTGCTTTCGTATGCATTGCTGACAGTCCAAAGAATACACCACGACAATCAGGATCCAAATGCGGAGTTCTTTCTCCCATAAGATAGGGAAGATACAGAAGTTTGTCGCAACCTATAGGAATTTTTTCTGCCTCTTTATCAAGTGCAGCATAAGATTC
>DMQP01000095.1 GCA_003455655.1 Treponema sp.
CAATAGGATCATCACGCAAAGCATTTATGCGGTTCTGTGTTCCCAGCTGTTTTTGAGCCAGTGCCGAACGTACTTCCTGAGAACGAAGTGAACGCTGTGTTGTGTTGTTGTTAAACTGTGAACTGATTCTGTGCATAATGTCCTCCTATATCCTTACACGCCAAGTCTATTAATAAGTGTTTCTATAAGTTCATCCTGAACAGTAACAAAGCGAGCCGCTGCATTATATCCATGCTGGAACTTAAGAATATCTGCAAGTTCTTCATCAATGTTTACGCCACTAATGCTATCACGCAAATTACGAAGATCATCCATAATGGCATTTTGACTTGCAAGCATATTTGCAGCTTGTTCGCCTTTAAGACCAACATTAGTAACTGCATCTGCAAAATAGTCATCGAAAGTTCTTTCACTTCCAATCATTACTTTTGTATTACGAATGGCAGCAATTTCAACTGCGGCACGAGCATCACCTGGTTCTGCATAACCACGATCATTTGCAAAAGCAGCAGCCACACTTGAAACATCATTGTGCAAACGACTGTTAACTTCAATGTATTCAGAAGGATTCAAAATAGGAGAAACAGCAAACTGTGCTCCAGCTAAAGAATCAACTGCATTTGCACGGTTGTAATCGAAGGCACCTTCTTCACCACTTGCAGAAAGAATTCCAGCGTAACCTGTAAGGAACATACCTGAATCTTCAACATGTCTAATAGTAAAGTCAGGATTTTCAACTGCACTAGCGGTAGTTGCTTTAAGCACAAGGTTATTATTGCGGTCAAGATAAGCTTTTACTTCTGCTTGACTGTCATTGATGCGGTTAATAATTGATTCAACAGTATCTGTTCCATAGTAAGAAATACTTACATTTCCCTCTGCACCATTTAAGGTAATTGTTCCTTCAAGACCAACTTGCTCTGTCAGTTTAAGAGTATTTGTACCAGTAAGACGGAAAATATATGAACGGTCTTCAACACCGTCACCATCTGAGTCAAAGTTACCATTGGTGTTATCAACAAAAGGATGCTGAACAAACATATCAAGGCCTGTAACATTGTTTTTACCAATTGCATTACGGTGAATGTCATTTACTAAATCTGCAAAGTTAAGTGCAACAGTGTTAAGGTTTTGAATTTCTTTACGAAGATCTACATCGCGCAGTTCAACTAATGCACCCAAAGAACCACCTTTAAAGTGAGCGTCTGCATGAGTGTCACGCCAAACAAGCTTACCGTAACCGTTATTGTCAATGAGTGGTTCATAATCTATTTGACGAGCAATGCCACCCTGAACCAAAATCTGACCGTCTGTGTGAACCATAAATTCATCTGGGTCTTTTTGAGTTACTGTTACATTAACAAGGTTTGCAAGTTTTTCAACTAACAAATCGCGTCTATCCATGAGGTCGTTAGGACTGTCACCCAAAGCCTTTACACGAACAATTTCGTTATTAATTTCTGCAATTTGACGAGCATAATCGTTAACCTGTTTTACTGTTGCCTGAATGTCACCGTCAACTTGGTCTGCAATACCACGCAAGCTCTTGTACTGCTGCTGGAATGAATTAACCAAAGAGTCACCACGAGTAACAACTGCCATACGAGCAGCATCGCTATCAGGATTAACAGAAAGTTCTTGCCAGCTAGACCAGAACTTATCCATGTTAAAGCGAACTGACACATCATCGGGTTCATTATAAATCTGTTCAATCTGAACATAATAGTTGTCGCGTGTTGCCCAGTAAGACTCAACGTTGGTTTGAGATACAATACGAGCATCAAGCAATTCGTCACGAAGACGAGTAACACTTTGAGTTTGTACTCCCTGACCCAACTGACCTGCAACTTCTGCACGTTCAAGATCAGGTCGATAGATAGGTTCAAATGTTGAAACCGTTACACGCTGTCGGCTGTATCCTTCTGTATCTGCATTTGATATATTGTGTCCGGCTGTCGCAATCTGAGTTGAATGTGCCATCAGAGAGCGTTTGCCCATTTCTATTCCTGCAAATGTACTGCCCATACCAGTCCTCCGCTTACAGCAATGTATCTACAACCACGCTTGAAACAGCTGGTCTTTGTACTTTTCCAAACCGTGTATAAACGGTGTTCCGTGCCTGTGGAACGCAGTTTTCAATTACACCCATAACAAAATCTTGTGCTGTTTTAACATAAGTTTTGAGAGAGTCATTCTCAATACGGCTTCTTACTAACTTTGAACGAACCGTAGCAAGAAGATCTGAAATTTCACTATCATCCAAAACAAGAATATCAGCTACCAGTTTTTCGCGATGTTTATCGAGATTAGTAAAGCCAGCACCATAGGCTTCCATGCAACTCATGTGAGAGTTAAGGCCGTCCCAAACACGATCTTTTACACACTTACGAATGCATGCTTGTTCACGCAACATTCCGTCCAGTAAATCATTCTGGGCAACGAGAACCATCTTAAGCTTTTCTTTTTGTTTCTTTTCCATAGTAAAACTCCAAGGGTCTTCATCTATTTATCGGAATTTAGAGCCTTGACTTTACGAATTTCTTTGCCTTTTATTGATTTGTAGGATATACTTAATTGTCTATGGAGGAAGAAATGGCACAACACAGCGATGCAGCAATTAAATCACTTATAAAAAAAATGACACTTAAAGAAAAATGCAGTCTCTTAAGTGGCGGTGGATTTTGGCATACTAAAAAAATTGAACGATTAGGCATTCCAGCAATAATGGTAAGTGACGGTCCTCATGGACTACGCAAACAGTCGCCCGAGTCAAAAGAAGAAGACATAAACGAAAGCATTACTGCTGTTTGTTTTCCAACTGCATGTGCTCTTTCCTGTTCTTTTGACAAGGACCTATACTATAAACTAGGACAGACATTAGGAGATGAATGTCAAGCAAATGATGTGTCTACCCTTTTAGGTCCGGCAGTAAACATCAAACGCTCACCTCTGTGTGGTCGCAACTTTGAATACATAAGTGAAGATCCCTATCTTGCAGGTAAACTTGCAGCCTCTTATATCAAAGGTGTTCAGTCTAAAAATGTAGGAACTTCAATCAAACATTTTGCACTTAATAATCAAGAATACCGTCGTCTTACTAATTCATCTGACTGCGATGAACGAACAATGCGTGAAATTTATTTTCCTGCTTTTGAAATTGCAGTAAAAGAAGCTCAGCCTAAAACGGTCATGCACAGTTATAACATCATTAACGGAACCTATGCAGGAGAAAGCGAGTGGCTTTTGACTCAAGTCTTACGAAAAGAATGGGGATTTTTAGGTCTTGTTATGTCAGACTGGGGAGCAGTAAGCAATCGTGTTGCTGGCGTAAAAGCTGGCGGTGATCTTGAAATGCCCACTACATACGGACACAACGACAAACTTGTAGAAGCTGCTGTAAAAAAAGGTCAGCTAAAAGAATCGTATGTAGACCAAAGTGTATTTAGAATACTTCGCTGGGTATTTGATTTTACAGACAATCGACAAAAGGGAAACTTTGACATACAGGAACATCATGACATTGCGCGTCAACTCGAAGAAGAATCGATTGTTCTTCTAAAAAACAATGGAGTTCTTCCCCTTGAAAACATATCAAAAAACACACTTGCACTTATTGGTCTATTTGCAAAGAAACCCCGCTTCCAGGGTGGAGGCTCAAGTCATATAAAAACCAAAACGGTTGTAAGTGCTCTCGAAAGTTTTACAAAAGAAGGCATTCCCTTTACTTATGCTCAAGGTTACGCTGAAGACGGGAGCAAAGAAAGTGAAGCACAAAAAGAAGCTCTCATTCAAGAAGCTGTTCGCCTTGCAAAAAAAGCAAAAGTTGCTTTAGTCTTTGCAGGTTTACCTGACAGTTTTGAAAGTGAAGGTTACGACAGAAAGCACATGGATATGCCGGAAGAACAAAACCAACTTATTGAACGCATTTGTGCAGTAAACAAAAATACTGTTGTTATTCTTCATAACGGATCTCCTGTAACTATGCCGTGGAAAGACAAAGTTGCAGCGATAGTTGAATGTTATTTAGGAGGAGAAGCTGTAGGAGAAGCTGTTACAAACATTCTTACTGGTAAAGCAAATCCTTGCGCAAAACTCTCTGAATCTTTTCCTTGCAAACTAGAAGACAATCCTTCATACCCATATTTTGCTTGCGACAAAAACAACACGCCCTATCGCGAAGGAATCTTTGTAGGTTACCGCTGGTATGACATGCGAAAGATGGATGTTCTTTTTCCGTTTGGACATGGATTAAGTTACACTCATTTTGAATACAGTGATTGTAGGCTCAGTAAAGACAGCATGTCAGATAAAGAAACTATAACTGTTTCAGTAACGGTAAAAAACACAGGTAACCGAGATGGCAAAGAAATAGTTCAGTTGTATATTGCAGATAAAACAAAGGCAAGTCTTCGTCCTGTCAAAGAACTAAAAGGTTTTGAAAAAGTTTTTGTTCCTAAAGGGCAAAGCAAAGTTGTTACTTTCAAATTAGACAAGCGCAGTTTTGCCTGGTACAACACAGACATTCAAGACTGGTATGCCGCAAGTGGCGAATACGAAATTCAAATAGGCAGTTCTTCTCGTGACATTCGTCTTACAAAGACTGTAACTTACAAAACAAAGACCTTACTGCCCCTTTGTATTAATCAAGACACAGCCATAGGTGATGTAATGAAAGATCCACGCACTGCAAAAATTATTATTCAAACATACAAAAAAGCAAAGAGTGCACTAAGTAGTGGTGGAGAAAGTTCACAAGAAGCAATATCTGCCGAAATGCAGTTACAAATGGATGATTCAAATCCCCTTAGAAATTTATGCACTTGGTACAAAATATCTGAGGCGGATTACAAAAAACTTATGACTGAACTCAAAAAGGCAGTTAAGCAGTAGGACAAGTTCCGTCAGTACAGTGAGATATACTGGCGGAGCCTTCTGTTTTTCCGCTAGAAAGCATTTCCTGCATGGTGTGCCAACCCAAAACTGCACACTTAACACGAGCAGGCATAAAACTTATGTTTTTAAGAGAAGCCGCTTCATCAAGTTCTTCGAGAGCATTTTCATCGCTTACCTTTCCTTGGATCATATCCATAAAAAGTTGAGCAAGACGCAGTGCTTCTTCTTTACTTTGTCCAATAATATCATCAAGCATCATATCAACACTTGCTTGACTTATTGCACAACCAGAACCGTTAAAGGAACCATCGGTAATAATTCCCTTTTCGTCAATTTTAAGTTGAAGATATATATTGTCACCACAACTAGGGTTTACTCCATGCAAAGTAAAAGTTGCATCTTTAAGCAGGCCCTTATGGTTTGGAGAAAGATTGTGTTCATTTAAAATCTGAGCGTATAATGATTTTAAGTCCATGGGCAGAGTATAGCAGATGTTCGACAAAACAGCAACTCTCCCCTATTTGCAAACAGTTTTTTGTATAGTAAAAAAACTAGTCTGAAAAGCCCATCCACTGTCTTACCTTACGCAACTTTTGAGCAAAGACATGCACTTCTTCTTCGGTGTTGTATAAATAAAGACTTGCACGAGCAGTACTACCAACTCCCAGTTTTTGCATAAGAGGCTGAGCACAGTGATGTCCTGCACGAATTGCTATATGTTCGCTATCAAGCACTGAAGCAATATCATGAGGATGTACACCATCAATCGTAAAGGTAACAATGCCACAGTGTTTAAGAGGATCTTCATTACCGATTATATGCACATGAGGAATCTGTTCCATTTCTTGCATTAAAAGCGTAGCGAGGTGATTGTCGTTTTCTTCTATGTTTTCTAAGCCAACCTGATTTATAAAATCAATTGCTGCAGCAAGTCCAACCGCACCGGCAGCATTTACTGTTCCTGCTTCAAACTTATGAGGCAACTCTGCGTAGGTAACTTCTTCGCGAGTAACATATTCAATCATTTCTCCGCCACGAAGGAAAGGAGGCATTGCTTCAAGTAATTGTTTTTTTCCGTAAAGAACACCAATTCCAAAAGGTCCGCATAATTTGTGAGCACTTAATGCAAAAAAATCTGCATCTAAATCTTGAACATCAACCTTAAAATGAGGGGAACTTTGCGCACCATCTACAACAACAACAGCACCCTTCCCTGCATTTCCTTTTGCATGAGCATACGAAACAATCTGTTTAATTGGATTGGTAATACCAAAGACATTGCTTACTTGAGTTACTGCAACCAGCTTTGTCTTTTCATTTATTTTAGATTCGTATTCTTCTTTACTGATAATGCCGTCAGTGCCACATTCCATAAAGACTAATTTTGCACCAGTCTTTTCGCAAGCCATTTTCCAGGGAAGAAAATTTGAGTGATGTTCCATTGCAGAAACAAGAACTTCATCTTCTGCTGTTAAATTGGAAAGTGCCCATGTATAAGCAACAAGATTAAGGCTTTCGCTGGCATTTCGTGTAAAAACAATTTGGCAGGGTTCTGCAGCATTCAAAAAAGAAGCAACGGTAACGCGTGCATTTTCATAAGCATCTGTTGCGCGAACACTTAAATCGTACAAACCACGAAGCGGATTTGCATTTGCGGTACAGTAAAAATTTTGAATGGCATTCAATACGGAACGAGGACGTTGAGTTGTTGCAGCATTATCAAAATAAATAATACCTTTGTTTTGTGAAGATTCAAATAATTCAAACTCTGACCGTATTGCCTTACTATCTATCATCAACACACCTCATTCAAAAATTCTTGAATCTTTTGCTGAACACCATGATCTGGAATATAACGAGAAACCGCCTGAACTTTACTTTTTATTAAAAGAGAACGAGCAGTTTTTTCATCAATGCCACGACTGTTAAGATACAAAAGTGTTTCTGGACTTAACTTACCAATTGATGAACCATGGTGTCCTTCAACAGCTTCTTCATCACACAAAATAACGGGCATAGATTTATTAACAACAGAAGGGCTAAGCAAAAGAACATCTTCGTTTTCTTCGCCAGAAGCATCTACACAACCACGCTCAAAGGTAATTGTTCCGCGCCATGTTTTAGAAGCACTATCACTTACAACGCCGCTAAAGTTTGCATGACTTTGCGTTTCTTTTGCAATATGATGAGCAACATAATTTACATCAACCGACTGTGTGTCTGAAACAAACCAAGCAGTACGCGTTTTACAAGAAGCTTTGTATCCAGAAAGAACATGAAGTTGTCCACACAAAGACTGAGAAGAGCCCAGTTGTATTTGCGTAAGTTCTGCAGT
>DMQP01000160.1 GCA_003455655.1 Treponema sp.
GGTGCAAACGGTCAGACAGTAGAAGATATTCCAGAAGAAACAGACGAAATTGAAGAAGAACTACCCGATGTAGCTCAAGTAGAATATACTTCTGCAGAAGGCTATGAAGCTCCCATTGATTTGTTTGAAAACGATGAAGTTGAACCCATGACCGAAAAGACTTTCGAATACCTGGAAAACGATGCAGCTCCCACAGAAACTGACATTGCTGAGGAAGAAGAGTCTGAAGGTGCTATAAACGACGAACCTGCTGAAGGTGTATTCAATCAGTGGAATGGCGAAAGTGCAGAAGAAAGAGCAAGTGAAGAAGCTACTGTTGAAGAACCAGTTGTTCCAACCGTTGCAACTCTTGAAACCAGTACAGAAACCGCTCCTTCTTCTGAAACAAGTCAGGGCATTCCTGAAAACATGAAGCAGGAAATTAAATCAGTCTTGTCCTATATGGATCAGCTGCTGGAAAGCCTTCCCGAAGAAAAAATTACCGAGTTTGCAAAATCCGAGCAGTTTGAGACTTACAAAAAGCTCTTTACTGAACTTGGTCTTGCCTGATGGGTCTTTTAGAAACAATTCTTACAAAACCAAAGCCGTGTGTCATACAGGGGTCTTTTGCACCTCTGTGCCGTGCACACGGCTTTATTCATGCCATTCTGCTTAAACGCATTTCTACATTTACTCCGCTTGCTGTCTGTGGCTATGACTGTACATCTGCAAAAAAAGCAGATTCTACCCTTTCTTTTTGGAACGGCATTATTGACCATGCAAGTACAACCTTTTTTAACGCAAAAGAGAGCGGGTTTCCCCTCTTTCAGTTTTTTTCTTCGAAGATGTGTGCTCAACTTGAAACAGTATTTGTACAACGTTTTAAATACGGTGAAACAGAATATATTTTTATGGCACCGATTCTAAATGGGGAACAAATAGGAAAAGCCTTTAGCGGTAACGACATAAAGCAACTTATAAAAGCAGAATCTCTAAAAAAAGCAAGCATAACCATTCAAGACATACAGGACTGTAATTCTCTCTTTTGTGATTGTATTGAACACTTAGAAAGTGAAGGCTTAACCAGCGACAGTCCAGCTTTCTCAGCTTTACTCAGCGGTATTTTTGAAGCATACGGTTTTTGTACATGGGCTACCCCTCGTTTTACAGACACTTTGCTTTTGTCAAAGATACAGATTTTGGCTTTGGAAAGAAGAAAAAATGTAGAAAAAACCCTTGTAGACATACTTTCAGACACTACCGAACAGTCGGTTTCTCCTTCTTTTACCGTAACTAACGAAAGGTCGGCTCAAAAAGCAGCCAGTATTTTTTTCGGAGAGGAAAGCAATGACTGAACAAGGACTGATTGTCAACGGAATAAGATTACACTCAGCATATAATCCCCAAAAAGAAGCAGAACGCTTTGTCCAAAGTTTAGAATGTTCGTTTATACCCAAAGCTGTTCTTATTACCGAACCAGCACTTTCTTACACAGAACCCTACCTCAGACAACGCTTTTCTGGTACACCAATTCTTGCAGTTCGTTACGACAAAAACTTTGCAAAGTACGACAAAGACTTTGACCATGTATTCTATCTTGATGAAGCACAGTCTCTTGCTGAACAATTATTTTCGTATTTAGGAGAAGAAGGTCTTTCGCAAACACTCTTTCTTTCATGGAAACCATCAGAACAAGCGTATCCAGAAAAACATGAAAGTGCATGGAAAAATATAAAAGAAGCGCTGCTTAAAAGCCGTGATGTATTGGGAACAAGAACCTATTTTGCAAAACGCTGGGCAAAAAACGCTTGTCGCTTTGCTTTATTTTCACAGACGACATCTATTCCGCAAAAAACAAAAGGGCCTCTTGTTGTATGTGCATCGGGTCCAAGCCTTAGTTCATCTTTACCTTACTTAAAAAAATTTCGCAGTAAAATGACCCTAATTGCTGTTTCGTCTGCACTCCAACCCTTAGTGCATGAAGGCATTATGCCAGACTTAGTTATTTCTACCGATGGCGGCTATTGGGCAAAAGCACACCTTGCTTGCATAGAGAGAATGAATCTTACTGTTCCCCTTGCACTACCAGCTGAAGCCGCTTGCTACACACAAACACTTACAAGCAAAACCATTGTTCCCCTTGCCTACGGAGACGGTATAAGCCAAAGTATTCTTGAAGAATGTAAAATAGCTAGTCTTTCAGCAGAACGCAACGGAACCGTAAGTGGAACAGCATGTAAACTTGCACTAGAGCTAACCGACGGACCTGTTTATGCCTGTGGATTAGATCTTGCTTCTTCAAAAGGAAAAGTACACGCTGAACCTAATGAAAATGAAAACCGAGATAGCATAAAAGACAGGCGACTTTGCCCAAAAGAAACTCGTCTTACTCCCAGCCATTTTGAAAATGGTTCACTAACTCTTTACCGCACTTGGTTTAAAAATACTTCTTTTGGAGAACGACTTCACCGCTTAAGTGAAAAAATCTATACAGACTCTTTAGGACAAGTTGACAGCCTAAACTGGGAAACATTTGAAAAACTGCACACAAGCGATGTTCCGAAGCTAAACTTTACCACACACAAAAACTCACTCACAAAAGAAGAACGAAAAGCAATGCTGCAAACTATAATCAGAAAACACAAAGATGATCCTGCTTGGATAAAAGATGCATTTCCTGCACTGGCAATTCAAAAAGAACGCTCTGTAGAACATACAGATGACACTTCTCTAAAAAAAGCTATGGAAGACTTTGAGCACAGTCTGCTTTCTGCTTTGGGAGCTACCGAATGATATACAGCGGAACCATAGAATCTAAAACAGGAGCTCTTATTCCCCTCTTTACAGACGGTAAACCCATGCACTCAAAGTACAATCCTTTGGCTGAAGCAAATTCTTTTGAAGCTGCTCTTCCACAAGATAGCAATGGACAAAAAGCGAGCTGTATTGTTGCCTGCGGAATAGGAGCTGGCTTTCACTTAGCATCATTAGTAAAAGCAGGAAGACTTGTCTTTGCAGTTGAAGCAGATGAAGAGTCTCTTTCTTTTTGTTTACAACTCGATTCTGTAAAAGAATTATTACAGTACCCAAACTTTATTGTCTGTACCGAAGAAAACTTGTGTTCACAAATTGTAAATAACTATCTTCCGCAAGTACACGGAGGCATTGTTTTAGCTCCACACCGCGCATGGGAAGACAGAGCTATTGTATGCTGTAGTAACATTCGCTCTTTACTTGCTTTAGCGCTTAAACAAGTTGCAGCAGATTATTCTGTTCAAGCTCATTTTGGAAAATTGTGGCAAAGAAACATTTTCTTAAACCTCAAAGACTTTAAAAACGAAAACAGTGAGTTATTTTTTGACACAAAAAAAATTGCAGCCGTTATTGCAGCAGGTCCTTCTTTAGACCAGTCACTTCAAGAAATACAATTACACCCAGATAAATACTGTGTGTTTGCAACCGACACAGCACTGAGTGTTCTTCAAGGTAAAGGCATACAATGTGACGCTGTGGTAAGTATAGACGCACAGCATGTTTCTCTTACCCACTTTGAAAATCTAAATGAAAAAAGCACAAAGCCTCGCCTTTGTTTTTTTGACTTAGCATCTTGTCATGAATGTATTCAGGCAGCACGAGAGGCAGGAATTCCAACTCTTTTTGTTCATACAGGACATCCCCTTGCACAATTGGCAGCAGAAGAAGCATATATTCCTCGTATTCAAGCAGGAAGCGGAACAGTAACGATTGCTTCTTGTGACATTGCTCGTAAACTTGGGTTTGAAAGAATACAACTTTTTGGAGCAGATTTTGCATACGGTGGAGGAAAACCTTACGCCAAGGGAACCTATCTCGATAGACTCTACAACAAGGCATCGAATAAAACGCTTCCCTCAGAACAGATTTTTTCATCGCTTATGTACCGAACACAGCTGATAGATAGAGACGAAAAAACAAAAACAACAGAAGTTCTGGAAGGATATCGCAAAACACTTGCAGAATGGATGTCTATGCATTCTTTTTCGCAAAAAGACAAAGTGTGGATTTGTTCAAGTAAGCAAGAAACATTTTCTTTTGAAAAATCAGCAAAAGACTTTGATTTTACTTTATTCGTAAAAAAATGGTGCTTTCAACTAGAAAAGCAATTTAACGAAAAAGACCAAAAAATAACACCCTATCTTACAAGCCTCCTACCCCTTGTGGCATATTTTCAAGCAAAAGAAAATCAGAAAATCGGTTTTTTTGAGCTTTCAAAACTTGCATACTCTTACTCACTGCGGTATACTAAATAATATGAAAAAGACACGTTCTCCTATTTTTGGAATTTGTATTGCAATTGTATATTTTCTTACCATTGTGTTATTTGGAGCTTCTCTCGTGCTTTTGTATCAGGAGGGAAATACTCGTTGGGACGATCGCTTTAACGATATTGTTCGCAAGACAGCCTCTGTTTCGGCTATTGCAGAACCCGGTAGCCAACAGTTTAATCGGGGACTTACAGATGCTTTAAGCGACATAGACAACATTGCTGCCTTACAAATTTTTTCTGGTAACAATTTAATTCTCTCTTACCCTTCAAACATTGAAGACATTCCTTCGGGAACTTCGCTCTTTCTTCGTCCAAAGAGCACTAAAATAAATACAAAAACAACAACGCTTACCATAACTGCAAGCATTTACTTGCTTACCCCCGATGCAATGTTACAGCACTGTGCTATTGCCTTTTTTATTATTCTTGCGGCAACTATTGCTCTTATTATTTACATGGTAAGTCTTCCCCAAGAAGTGGTAGAAAGGCAAACAGAAGCAAAAACCCTGGCATTTACAAACACACTTTCTACAGCAGAAACTCCACGCATGGAAGTTCAAACTGCAAAACCAGCTTCTTTTACCACCGAAAATTCTTCTGACACTGAACAAAAAGAAGTTGTAGAAACAAAAGTTGAACAAGAGGCTGTAGTTGAACAAAAAGCAGCTGAAACTGAACCCAAAGAAACTGCTGAAAAACCAACAGAGCAAACAAGTTCAGAAAACGGA
>DMQP01000024.1 GCA_003455655.1 Treponema sp.
AATTCTTATTTTAAGTAATGGATTTTGCTGAGCACGAAGAGAAAGCTCTTTTGCAACAGAAGCAAAACGTTTTTCGCTAAGCATTATCACATCAACTCCACTTAGTAAAGCTTTTTCCGCTGCATCAAGGGGAGCATATCCATTCTTTTTAAGAGCTGCCATAAAAATATCATCACTTAAAACAAGTCCGTTAAAGCCAAGTTCTTCACGAAGTTTTGTCTGAACCCAATAGTCACTCAAACAAGCGGGAGTTTTTGCATCAGGAAGAGAGACTCTCGCATGTGACATAAGGACTGCAGAAACAGGTGTTGTTTTTATTAACACTTCAAAAGATTGAATAAGTCTTTGTATTTCTTCTTCTGAGGTAACGAAAATTTCTGGTAAACCCGAATGAGGATCAATGTTTGTGTTGCCAGGAAAATGTTTTAAAACCGAAAGCACACCATTTTGTTCATAAGCCTTTATGCAAGAACGTGCACACTCAATCACCTTTTCAAGGGAACCGTAACTACGCGTATCTAAAAATTGTGCGTTATCTTCTGTTTCAACTTCAGCAACAGGAGCAAGATTCATAGTAATGCCTAAAAGCCGCAACTGTTTTGCTTGACTGTCATACAAATAAAAAGCTTCTTGTTCATTTGTATTTTCTGAAACACGTTTTGCAGAAGGTAAAGTACTGGTTAGAGAACGCAAACGGTTAACATAACCACCTTCTTGGTCGAGTGCAACATAAGGGTAAGACTGTATATTGTGTAAAGCGCAGTATTCATAGATTGAATCTATATAAGAAATAAAGCCTTCATCTGAATCAGCTATATTGAACGAAAACAAAAGACAACCACCAGGCACAAGATCTGTATCTTCATACTTTTCTAATGCAGTATATTTTTTGTCGCCTTCAATGCTCACTAAAAACAAAAGCCCCATTCGTTCTGCTTCACTAAGAGAATCAAGATATACACTGAGGGCATGTTCTTTGGCAAGACGTTCAGTTTCTTTACGTTGCAATTCTAATTCTTCTGCTGTTGGTCCTTCAGCAAGAGCTGGCTCTTTTGCTCTACAAGATACAGCAAGCAGTAAGAACAAAAACATACAGATCCAATACAAATGCTTCATGAACTCAAGTATAGCACAGGAAGGCTTGAGTATGCTATACTAAAGGCATGAAGAAAATCATCATTGTAACCGGTGCATCAAGCGGTATGGGCGTGTGTTTTGCAAAACAACTTGCTTTAGAGAGCGCTCAGTTTAGAGAAAAAGCAATTATATATGCTGCAAGTGGAAACGAAAAAGAAAGTTTACGTTGGGAAGAAAAAGCTGCAGATGAACTGTGGCTTGTTGCGCGAAGAAGAGACAGACTTGAAGCCCTGGCTAAAGAAATAAACGCTTGCGGTGATGACATGCAAGAAGAAAGTAAAGCAAATGAATTTGCTAAAGGACAACGCCTTTACCCCACAGCACGAGCTGTCCAAGCAGACTTATGTGGGCAAAAAGGAGCTTTAGAGTTTAAAAAATATTTAGATGCAGAAGAATTTGCAACCCGTTCTGTTGGTGGCATGCACATTAGCGTTTTAGTAAACAACGCAGGCTTTGGCACATACGGTCCTTTCGAAAACACCGATACCATCCGCGAAATGGAAATGATAGACACAGACTGCACTTCTCTTACTGGTATAACAGGCTTTGCCCTTCCCTACATGCACGAAGGTTCTCGAATCATCAACACAGCATCGCTTGCTTCATACATGCCTTTGGGAAACTTTGCAGTCTACGGAGCATGCAAGGCATATGTTCTTAGTTTTTCTGTTGCACTTGCCGCAGAACTAAAAGACAGAGGCATTAGTGTTACGGCAATGTGTCCAGGACCAGTAAGCACAGAGTTTGCAGCAGTTGCTTCTCGTGGTGCACGCAAAGCAGTAAAGCATGGACTTTCTCCAGAAAAAACAGTCGCTCACTGTCTTAAAAAATCACGCAAAGGAAAGCACTATGCTCTTATGGCTTTCAAGTGGAAGTTTAAAGCATTTGCAAGTACTTTTGTTCCACGCTATGCAGGAGCATGGTTTACTTACCGCTTCTGTCCACGCCCCAGCAACTAAAAGTAGTTTTGCTTACATCGAGATGTAAAGTTGCCTTTCACAATTAAAAGCTGAATTCTTGCATTTTATGCTTTAAAGCAATACAATACACAAAGAGGAATTCTATGGCAGAAAAAGATATGATTACAAGTGCATTGTTCACTGACTTTTATGAACTTACTATGGCACAAGGCTACTGGAAGCAGAACATGAATCAAGAAGTTGTGTTTGACATGTTCTTTAGACGACAACCCTTTAACGGTGGTTTTTCTGTATTTGCAGGAATAGAAACACTGCTTGATGTTCTTACTGAATTTTCTTTCAGCGCAGATGACATAGCTTATTTGAAGGAACAGGGAATTTTTGAACAGGGATTTCTTGATTACTTAAAAGATTTCCGCTTTACCGGAGATTTGTATTCGTTTGAAGAAGGCTCTCTTATTTTCCCACAGGAACCTATTATTCGTATTCATGCTAATCTCATTGAAGCACAAATTCTTGAAGGCTTAGTTTTAAACCACTGTAACTTCCAAAGTCTAATTGCAACAAAAACAGCACGTGTTTGGCTTGCAAGTAAAAAAGGTTCTATTATGGAGTTTGGACTTCGCAGAGCACAAGGTCCAGACGGAGCAATGAGTGCAACAAGAGCCGCCTACATTGGTGGTGCTGCAGGAACAAGCAACACACTGGCAGGAAAACGATTTGGCATTCCTGTTATGGGAACAATGGCTCACTCATGGATTATGTCTTTCCCGTCTGAACTAGAAGCATTTGAAGCTTACGCAAAAATATATCCAGAAAAAACAGTTTTCTTAATTGACACTTATGACACTTTAGGAAGCGGAATTAAAAATGCAATTAAAGCAGGAGCAAAACTGGTAGAACAAGGCTACAACTTTGGCGTTCGTCTTGACTCTGGAGACATTGCATATCTTTCTGCAGAAGTTCGCAAAGAACTTGACAAAGCAGGATTCCCACAAGCATTTATTTCTGTTTCAAATGAACTTACCGAAGAAATTATTGAAACACTTATTCAACAAAATGCTCCTATAGCAAGTTGGGGTGTTGGCACTCACATGGTAACAGGCGGAACAGAATCAAGCTTTACTGGTGTGTACAAACTTGCTGCCCGTCATGACGCAAAAACTGACACTATGATTCCAGCAATGAAGTTTAGTGACAATCCCGCTAAAAACACAAACCCTGGAATAAAAAATGTATACCGTCTCTATGATGAAAACGGAATGGCAAAGGCAGACATTCTTGCGCTTACTACTCAAAGCATTGAACCTGGTAAAGAATATCGGTACCATCACCCCATGGTTGATTACCGTCAGTTTACTTTCAAGGCAGCTTCGGTAAAAGAAATGCTTAAACTCCGTCTTAAAAACGGCAAGCGAACAGAAGAAAGACTCGATGACAAAACTCAGTTGGCAAAAAGTCGCGAAACACTTCGTGCTCAGCTTGAAACATTAGACGCCTCGTACAAGCGCATTATCAATCCGCATATTTACAAAGTATCGCTTACCGAAGAACTTAAAGACCTTAAAGTTGAGTTCATCAAAAAGAATATAAAATAATTTGTAAGGCCTAAACGCACCGTGCATCTTCAAAGAGGTGCCGGTTGCGCTCAAAGGCTTTGCGTGCTTGTTCATCACGAATATTTAAATCGTGTGGTAGCGTAAAGACCAACTGATATTTTTTCTGACCAATTCTAACAATATCCATTTCATACATCAATTCAGAACGACAACACTGACGCAAATCGTGTATGTAAGAATAGAGCGTGTTTAGTTTTTTTTCGTCATAACTTCCCCACACATGCATACATAATTGTTCAGCAGTAAGTGCATGACCTAAATGATCAAATAACATTTGAAAAAGACGCATCTTTACAGGACCAATCGAATGTAGAATTTGAAATTGACTACAGTTAAAGTTTTCGTGAGGAAGCATAGCTGCTGGGTTTAGATCGCGCGGAGGATTTATAAGAGAAATGCAAGGAAGTAATTCTGGCGAAGAAATAATTTGATTTATCTGCTTACACAAAAGCACAAAGTCTTCATTATGCGAAGCATTTTGTTTACACCAAAAGTCAATTCGTTCGTCTTCTTGCGGAAAAGGATGATTGTAAAAAATAACATTTTGATTAAACGAATGTTCTTTCAAGTATGCAAATATATTAAATGAATGGTGATCGAAAAAGCTAAAATCTATGAGCAAAACATGCACTGACTTTTTACAAGAAGAAAGTGTTTGAAAAAACGTTTTTTCTGTTGTACAAACCGTTGCAATATGACCACAAGTTTTTAATCTGTCTGCCATAAAGTCACATACAGATTTTTGTCGTGTTAAAAACAAAAGAACCATAACCCCCACCCTTTTTTGAGTTTACTGTCCTGACAAAGATTTTTTCCATCGCGACACTAACTGCAAAGCCGCAAGCGGTGTCATGTTGTCTGTATCGCATGAAAGAATTTCGTCTAAAATCATTTCTTCATCACTAAAAAGAGCACCGGTAAGAGACTGTTGTGTTTTTTCTGTTGAAAGCGGAAGAGCAGCAATAGGCCTATCATCTGCATCTTGTTGAATATGAGCTAGAATGTCACGAGCTCTGTTTACTACCGCAGAAGGAAGACCTGCAAGACGAGCAACATGAATACCATAAGAGTTTTGACTTGCGCCCTGTATAACTTTTCGCAAAAAGACAACATCATTTCCATTTTCGTCAACAGCCATGCACAACTGAATTAAGTGTTCATGTTCTAAGCGGGTTAATTCATGATAGTGAGTTGCAAATAATGTTTTACACTGAATGTGATTCAAAAGCCATTCACTTACTGCCCATGCAATCGAAAGACCATCTTCCGTACTGGTTCCTCGACCTACTTCATCCATAATTACTAAAGAACGGTCTGTTGCTGAATGAAGTATACGAGCAGTTTCTGTCATTTCAACCAAAAAGGTAGATTCTCCACGCGCAAGATTGTCGCTTGCACCAACACGACAAAAGATGCGGTCTACAATTCCAATATGTGCTTTTGTTGCAGGAACATAAGAGCCTGTTTGTGCAAGTAAAGCAATAAGAGCATTTTGTCTAAGGAAGGTACTCTTACCTGCCATGTTCGGTCCAGTTATGAGAGCAAAGGCAGCACTGTCATCTGACTGGCACAAGAGCAAATCGTTAGGAACAAATTCTCCGCCGGGTAGATGCGCTTCTACAACAGGATGTCTTCCTTGTGTAATGTCAAAAATTCTTGATTGATCTACAAGCGGACGAACCCAATTATTTTTTGCAGCACACTGAGCAAAAGAAGATGTTACATCTATGTATGCAATTTCGTGAGCTGTTTGTCGCAAGTATGAAACATATTCTTTTAGCGTGTTTCTAACCTGAACAAAAAGATCTCGCTCTAATTCCAAAATTTTTGTACCACTTTCGTTAAGAGAAGCTTCTAATTCCTGAAGTTTTTGTGTGGTATAACGGTCTGCATTTACTAAAGTGCGGCGCATAATAAAATGCTCGGGAACTTTTGAAAGCTTTCCTTTGGTAACTTCAATAAAGTAGCCCATATTGCCACTTTGTTTTACCCGAAGATTTGCTATACCAGTACGATTGCGTTCTTCTTCAACATACTGTTCAAGAATTTCTGAAAAATTGTCATGAACTTGATGCCAGTGATCTAGTTCTTCAGACCAATGAGGCTTAATAATATGTCCTTCTGTAAGAGAAGTTGACGGGTCATCAAGAATTGCATTTTGTATAAGTTCAATTATTTTTTGAGCAGAAGCAACATCAAGTGTCTGTACAGGAAGCAAAGCTTGAACTTCGATCCACTTTTGCAAACTGGCACGCAAAGCTTGTAAGTCTTTTGCATGAGCACGGTCCATAGCAATACGACAAGCAAGACGTTCTACATCAAGAATTCCATCTAAGCGTTCACGGATTTTTTTTAGGAGCGCACGATCTTCAAAAAAGATTTGCACTTGATTTTGTCGCGACTGAATTGCAGCTAAATCGGTAAGAGGAAAATGCAGCCACTGTCTAACCATACGACTGCCCATTGCTGTGCAGGTACAGTCAACACATTCAAGCAGTGTAAATTGAGATGAACCGTCACGAAGATTGTAAGTAATTTCCAAATTACGACGAGACGAGTCATCAATCATAACATATTGACTGTCGTTATATACGGTAATTGATTCAACATGAGCAGAAGAAGCATTTGTTGTTTTTTGCAAGTAATCTAACAAAAATGCTGCTGGCGGAACTTCAGGAGATTCTTTAGTAAGTGAAAAAGAACTAAGCGTTGCTGTCTTAAACTGTTCAAGCAATTTTTTATAAGCAAGATCAACATTGAAGTTCCAGTCTGGATAGTAAGAAACAGAAAGATTGGGTTGAGTAGCTAAGACCGTTTGCACAAGAGAATTTTGTTTGAGGGAATCAGGAAGCAAGAGTTCCCTAGGCATACAGCGACCTAACTCTTTTGCAAATTGTTCTGAAAGATCTTGGGAAGAAAAATGTGTTGCTTTAAAATCACCTGTGGTAACATCTATGTAAGAAAAGCCTGCTTGACTTTGGTGAACCCAAAAAGATGCAAGGAAGTTATTTCTTCCGCCATCAAGATATTCGCTTTCAACAGCTGTTCCTGGTGTAATTATCTCTACAACTTCTCGGCGGGTAAGACCTTTTCCGGGTTTAGCAATTTCTCCCACTTGTTCACAGATGGCAATTTTTTTTCCTAAGCGCAAAAGACGAGCAATATACACTTTTGCAGCATGATAGGGAATGCCGCACATAGGTTTGTCTGCTCTGTGGGTAAGCGTTAAGTTGAGGAGACGCGACACTTCAACGGCATCGTCTCCAAACATTTCGTAAAAATCGCCCAGTCTAAAAAAAAGCACTTCGTTTGCATGTTGTGCTTTTATGCTCTGGTACTGTGCAATCAGTGGGGTGTCGTTTTCTGCCATTCCCTTACCTGCACAACTTACAAGCCTAAGCGCGAAATAACTTCGTCTGTTATATCAACTGATGTACTGTACCACAAAATCATATTTGACTGCTGCAAGCTCAATACCATACTGTATCCACCACCTTCAGCAATTTTTTCTATAACTTCATACAGCTTCTGATAGAATTCATCATTATCTTCAAGAGATGATTTAAGCGCTTCAAGTTCAGCATTTTTTGCATTTACATACTCACGCAAATATTCTGTTCGTTTAGTAATTTGTGTTTGCAATTTAAGAGCATTTGTGCTGTCATCGTTGCGTTCGTATTCAAGCTGACGGTCGTGCATCTGCTGAATTTCGGCAGTAATGCGGGCAACTTCGTCTTTAAACTCCTGACGCTTGCGTTCAAAGTTACGAACCTGAACTGAATCGCGGTAATAAGACTGATACACACGGCTTGTATCAACAACAGCAAATTTTGTAATCTGCTGAGCAAAGGCACCACATACAGAACAAGCTAAAAGTGAAGCAATAACAATCAGTTTTCGTACAGTTTTCATAAGTCTAACTCCTATTTGTTAACAAGATTGAATGAGAGCGTAAAGTTCCAGTTTTTCCACCAATCTGAAAGAGGCTCTCCAAATTTATTGACAGAAGTAATTCCATCGGAAGTAAATTTAAAGTTGTTTGTTAAAAGTATTCTCAAGGGGAACTGTTGCATGGTAAGACGCAAACTGGGTCCCCAGCTAAAGTACCAGTCGTTGGGATTTGCAAAGTCAGAGAAGACAGCTCCCAAATCAGGCTTAATCATAACTGCATCGAGGAACAAATCTATAGAAAGAATTCCAGGTGCTACAGGGAAACGAAGTTCTGCATAGTTTGCAAGCATACCGTTACCGCGTCCGTAAGTAGTGTTATAAATTTGATAGCCACGTCCGTAGAACATTCCGTCTACATAGAGTTTGCTTGTGTCTTTGATTGTAGTTCCTACTGCTGGAACTTGGAATGAAAGACCAGAGTAAAGGGCAAGCACTAACTTTACGCCCCATGTTTCTGTAACTGGTTTATCTAAAAGTGTAAAGTAGAGTTCACCTTTTGTTTCGCTACGAAGGAAAAATTCTGTTTCACCAAAATCGCCAATACGAGGAATAAGACCGCGCCAAGTAAGCTGTTCGCTCACAAACCATCCCTTAGAAGGATCGTAGTTTATGTCACGACCGTCTGCAGAAAATTTTCCGTAGATTGCCGTACTGGGAGACCAGTTATTTCCGTAAGCACTAACTGAATAATCGACAGGAGTATAAAGTGCAGCATCATAAATGTTGTAGACCATGCTACCGGTAATACCGCCAGTTGCAGTTAAAACAGCCCAGTCATAAGTCCACCATCTGCTAAAAGAAGCACCAACATTAAACGAAAGCTGGTGATATTCCATATAGTGAGAATTAATTTCCAAATCTCCAGAAGAAGGAGAAAGATAGTTTCGCAAAGTGTACTGCTTGGTGTGAGAGAAGCCAGCAGAAATGTTCATGCTAATAGGAAGACCAAAGAGCCAACTTTGACCGTAACCAAAGTTAATAGACTGTTCTTCGGTTGCCAGTTTAATTCCCGCAGACAAAGAGCGACCTTCTCCAAAGAGGTTGGTATCTTGAATAGATGCCATAAGTGCAATAGGAAATTCATTTGAGTTACCCATACCGCTGAAAGTAAGTCCAGCAGTAAGAGAGACTGTGTTTTGTTCCTCTACACTAAAAATAACATCAACAAGATTTTCTTCTGAACCCATCTGAACATCGGGAATGATGTTTGAAAAGTACTGCAGATTGTAGAGACTACGCATTGCAGAATAGAGTTTTGTGTTTGAATAAATGTCACCAGATTCAATGGGGATTTCGCGAGTGATAACATAATCTTTTGTGCGTTCATTACCCTTTACGATAATGTTTTCGACATGGCTTCGATTACGCTCTTCGATAACAATCTGATAGGTAACCGTTTTTGTATCTGGATCTTTGGTAACAAAAGGCTGAAACTGATTAGATGTATAACCACTGTTTACATACAGCTGCTGAACTGCAATAATTGATTCATTGAGTTTTGTTTCGTTAAAGACATCGCCAGGCTGCATGGTAACAAGAGCTTGAATTTGTTCGGTAGAGAAAACTTTGTTTCCCAAGAATGTAATTCCGCCGAATGTATACTGAGAACCTTCTTGCAGTACGAAAGTAATAGCAAGTTCTTCGCGTTTTTTTGATTCATTAAAAGTTGTGTCTCTAACAACATCTACAATTTTTGCATCAATGTAGCCGTGGTCATGATAGTAGGCAATAAGCGCTTGTTTATCAACTTCAAGCACAGACTCTTGGAAATAACCCTTGTTGAGCACACCTTCTTTTTTGAGTGTTAACTTGCGTGAAAGGGTTCGGTCAGAAGCAATGGTATTGCCCTGAAAGTTAATGGCAGTAACAACGGTTGTTGTTCCCTCGTCAATACGGAAGGTAACGACAATGCCCTCTGCTGTTTCTTCGGTGGTAGAAGACACATGTACAGAAGTAAAACCTTTGCTTATGTACAAATTGCGTAAAGCGCGTTCGTCAACCAGAACTTTCGCTTGATTGTAAATATCTTTTGCTTTTACAGAAACCGTATCTTTAAGTTCGTTATTTTTGATTTTGCTGTTACCCAAAAAAACAACTTTTGAAACAACAGGATTTTCTTGAACAACAAGCACAATTGAAACAGACTTACGAGCAGCGTCACCAGGAACCGCTTCGGGAATAACATCGCTAAAATAATCGAGAGCAAAAACTCGGTTAAGAAGATCTGCAAACAAATCGTCAGAAAATTCTTTTCCAATGTAAGCACTGGTTACGCCGTCAAGATCAGATGCTTTTATATTTTGTAAGCCAGAAAAAGTCACTGTACGAATAGGTTTTCCATAATACCATTCTGAATTTTGAGCAAAGGCAGGAAGACAAAGACCTGCAAGCAAAAAAACTAATGCGATGGCACTTTTGACGGTGCGGTGTAGACTGCGCATACAACCCCTCTTTTTTTATTAGAACGTTAACCGCCACGAAAGCGTAACCGATGTTGACGAAACCACAGTATCAGCAAAGTTTTCCAAGTCAGGAGCAAAATTCCACCTGATATTGGCAAAGGGTGCTTCCATTTCCAAACCTATTTCTGGCTGGAAGACGATGCCTCCTGTTTCACTGCCACTCATATCTTTATTTTCGTCATACGTCCAGTGTAGCATTGCATCCGCATACAGTGACGTTCCGAAGTATTTACCTATGTAAACAGTCGAATTATCGAAATAGTTACCGATTGAAGACCGTTTTGCAACTGAACTTGCAGAAGTATCGAGTCCCGACCGAACGGCATTCTGCAAGAGCGATGTTCGTATAGAGAATATATCAAAATTCAGTAAATCACGCAATGCATCCTCTATTTTTCTTACTACTGCAACCTGAACACCATAGTCTACCGTTGAAAGCAAAAGAGCCGAAACACTTGTAGAGTCTGCCAGTGCCACTTGCCCCAAAAGTTGATACAGTTCGCTTTCAGATTTTGCCGGATTAGCATACAGACGTGGAGTAAACTGTGACAAATACTGACGGTTAGCTTCAAGCGTTATGGTTACCGAATCTCCGTTAGTGTCTCGCTCACGAGTTTCTGCACGAACGGTAATAAGTGGATCCATTTTTGCCTGTGTTTCGTTAAGTGACACCGAACCTTCTTTTACATAGAAGTTGCGGTTTAAGTAAGAAACTTCTCCGCCCCGCAAAGAAACATCGCCTTTAACCGCCCAGGTGTTGTTTGAAGTATCAAGCACAATGTCTACTTCGTTACCAGGGGCAATAAGACTGCGCAAAAGAGGATTTAATTCAAGACGAACTTTTTCTCCAACCGTAAAGTGGATGTTTGCGGCAATATCAACAGGCAGTTTTTGTTCCCCAGAATTTTTAGCCGCTTGTGCTGCTTCCCTTTCTGCTTTTTTCTTAAGGGGATTAGAATAAAAGTCATCGTCCTCATCATCTAAATCATCAGAAGAATCCATAAGACTAATTGTTGTGTTTTTAACTTCAAGTTCTCCCTGAGCTTCAAGCATAGCGTCTTCAAAGTCAAGATTCATACTTACCAGAGCACGGCCTTTTACACGGGCAAGGTCGGTACGAATGTCTACAGGAATACCTCTGTCTCCTACAGAAGCAAGATAGGCACGCATACTAGAAAGAGACCAACGGTCAAACTCAAGTGTTGCACGGGCAGTAAGAGCAGTGTCTTTTATTTTAAACTCTGTAGGCGGAACATTGAGTGTATTTTCAAAAAGAGACAGCTGAATTTTTGGTGTGGTAAAATGATCTGAAATATACGAGGGAACATTAAAGTCAAAGTTGGTTAAAACAAAAGAACCTTCCATTGCGGGATCGGTTGCAAGCCCCGAAATGCTTAAGTCACCTTCGAGCACACCTTTGTAAACAGAAAATAAATCTGTGTTGATAAGAAAGGCAAGTTGTGACATGTCAAGATAAAAGTTTGAAAGATTAAACTGAATTGCTTCTGTAGTTATATTTCCGTTCAAAATAAAATGAAGCGGTTTTGATTCTTCTACCGCAAGGGCTAACTGTCCATTGTCAAACAAATATCCAGATGCACCAAAGTAGTCGTCTGTTCGGAATTCCCACATTTCAGAAGCATCGTCTTTGTAGCGATTCAATTCTAAGTGAAGAGGTATTGAAGTAGACAGCAGGTTACCGCTTACTTTTGAAGAATCGATTGCAAGTGAAAAATTATCTGGCAGTGCAAGCATTGCTAACAGTGGCGTATTTTCTGGATAGGGTTCATCTTGATTTTGCAATGTTATGGTAAGTGGTGCTTTTAATGTCTTACCCATAAAGGCCATATCAAGCGTTGCCTGAGCAAGACCACTAAATGATTCAAGTTCAATTCCTGCAGCAACATTTAAAAGTTTTATGTCGTTCCAAGAAGCAGAAAGATTTGAAATGCCAAATGTTCCGTCTTCAAGAAGAGCGTTTCCTGCTGCATGGAAAGCCTTACCGTTAAAGTCAACCGAAACATCTTTAAGTGAAACAGAAAGGAAAGGATTGTCTAAAGTTCCGCTTAACTGAGCCTGAGCAGAGAGTGTGTCGTCTGGATGCTGTCCTGCTAAGAAGCGAGTCATAAGCAGTGAACTTATATCAAGCTGAGCATCCCAGAACCAATCTGACTGAAGACTTTGTAGAGAGAGTGCTTTTGCGTAGGGATTGGTAAGAGAAGTATACAGTTCTATTCTTTCACGAGAACTGTCACTTGCTGCTCCTACCTGTAATGTAAAGGCGTCTATAACATCTTCGTCTTTACTCCAAATGAAAAATCCGTCACCAGAGAGAGCCGAAGCATTATCTGCATAGGAAAGACTAGAAATAATAAAACTTTGCTCAGAAAGATTTCCTGTAAGGGCTAGACGTGGCATAAAGGAAAGCGTACCACTCATTTCTTCTGCCTCGAAGCGAGCAATCTGCATAGCAAAGCCAAAGTTTTTTGAATAGGTGAAAGAAGAATCGAGGGAAAGTGAAACAAGATAAGGGTCTATGCTTATGGGAAGAGAAGCTATTGTTGCTGTTCCCGAAAGAGGAGAACTCAATGATGATGATATTGCAAGTCCATAATCTCCTGTTATAGAAAGCCACTTACCGTCAGTAACAGAACCAGACAAACTGTAGGGAATGCGATTGAACTGAAGGTCTGCAGTAAAGAAAGCAGATTGTTGTTCAAGAGAAAGATCTATATCTGCAGAAGCTTCAAGATACTGTTTTGCAAAAGCAACTTGTAAAGATGTTACCGAAATAGATTCATCGTTTCCGTCAAACGAAGCTATGGCAACAAGAGGATCTTCGTCTTCTGTGCTTGCAACAACCATGTAGGGTGTGTTAAAGGTTACTGAAGTTAAATCAGAAGAAACATAAAGTTCTGAAGCCATAATGAAACGTTCTAAGGCAGGAGCAATATCGGTAAGGGTTTTCTGCATGTCACCTTCAAGAACAGCACCTGCCGCCTTTGCAATGGAATCAAGATAGAATGAATCCACTGCAACAGAAAGTTCAAGCCAGGGGAAGTTTCCTGAAACAAAAGTTCCCGATGCATTAAAGGAACCTGGCACATCTGATTCTAGATGGGTATAGTCGCTAAAGGAAAGTTCAAAAGCCCATGTATCATCTACAGGAACAAAATCAAGTTGAACAGCATTTATACTTTGAATGGTATTCATTGCTGTATCGGTAAAAGCAAGCTCTGGAATGTAACCAGAAAAACCGTCACCTACAGGGTCAAGAAAAAGTTGTGCAGAAAGATAATTTCCGTTGGGCAGTTTGAAATAATGTAAGTCTGCTTGTCCAGACGGTTGCATGCGCTCAATGTTATAAGAACCGCTTGCCTTTCCCGAAACCAAAGAACCTTTTGCTTCGACTGAACCCACAGAAATTGTTTCATTGTTACCACTTAGTGAAAAAGAAAGACTTTGTCCTTGCGGTGCAAGTTTTTTTGCAAAATCGACAGCAGCATTTGTTGTCCACATAAGCGAGTGTTTTCTAACATTGTACAGAAGAGAAAAATTTCCGCTTAGGGTTGAACCTACAAACTGCTGAGCAAGGTCTGGAAGTGGTGGCACTTTTACTAACTGAAAGGGGTTAAAGTTCTGCATGGAAACTTCAACATCTACATCTGCATTTTCAAGATTTATATCTGCTGTAACGACATAAGGCAAAAGACGCTGTGTTGACAGAATGTTTAAGTGTTGGTCGTTGTAACGAGCAAGAAATTCTCCTCGGTGAACGGTGTAACTTGCAGCACTGTTTTCGGTAACCGAAAGCATAAGCGAACTATCATCAAGACGAGGCAATAATGTTCCGCTTAAAGTAAAGGCAAAACCGGCAGTATCATTTTTTAAAGCAGGAATGTTTGCAATGGCAGTTCCCCGTCCAGAGACAGAAAGCGATGACGCATCATCTGTTTTTTTTGCACGGAGATTTTTTACAAACACATGTGCATCTATGTATGCATTTTTTACCGTTACATCAGTATTTTTTACCACTACTGCAAAGGGAAAAGCATAGAGTATGTTCGAAAGCATCTTTCTCATGTCGGGAGTAAGTAACTGCTCATGGTATTCATTAGGAGTGTGTCCTAAAAGGCGGTAATTTATAGCATCTACAAAGTGCCAGTTGGCATCTAAATCCATAAAAACAGAAGCATTGTTAACAGTTAATTTATTAAAGGCTTCTTCTAAGTTTCCTGCCAAAAGTTTTTTTAAGTCATAGGAAAGAACAGCTTTTTTTGCTGTAAGTAAAATATCTCCAGTGAGTGCGTCTTTGACCTCTATACCTTTTATACGAATTCCTGCTAAAATAGAGGGCGAAAGCGATTTATACGAAATAACAAGGTCTGTCTTTTCAGTTAACAAAGACATATACTTAACTTCAGCAGCAGAAAGAGCATCGTTTACACGCCTATACACTGGCTGTAGAGCTGCAAGTGCCGCTGCAAAAATCATGAGGAAAAGTATAAGTCCTATGACTGTTTTGAGAACCTTCGATTTCATACCATCGTTTTATCGGGATTACCCCACGATATTGTATCAGTTTTTTTGGTTTTATGGAAGATTTTAACATGATATTGCAGAATTTTATCGTATTTGAAGGAATTGACGGAGCTGGAACCACCACACAAATAAGACTGCTCAAGCAAAGAACAGAAAAAAAACGCTTTTTATTTACCACAGAACCAACTTCCGCCCCCACAGGAAGCTTTTTGCGCTCCATGCTTTCGGGAAAAATTCCGCTCATTCCGCAAACCGCTGCCTATCTTTTTGCAGCAGACCGAAGTGAACATGTTGATGGTCCCCTTGTCATAGAAGAAGGAAGTCGCTTAGTCACTGGCGTAAAAAAAGCATGTGAACAAAACTACACAGTTGTATCAGACCGTTATTTATTTTCAAGTCTTGCCTACCAAAGCATTGACTGTGGCATGGATTTGCCCGAGCGCTTAAACGAGGGTTTTGCACTTCCCCGCCTTTTGTTTTTCTTTGACATAGATCCCAAAGTGTCGCTTGCTCGGGTTAACAGACGAGGTAAAACAGAAATTTACGAAAAGCAAGATTTTCTTATGCGAACAAAAGAAGCATACGAAAAAGTTCTGGAACGCTACGAATCTCAAAAAACAGGCATGACCATTATCCGCCTTGATGCAACGCAATCTCCAGAAGCTATTTCTGACTTTATCTGGAAACATATGAGCGAAGACGCTTAAGGCTCTCTTGTCTTTTGCCGATACTGTACATGTGAAAAAGACTCTTGTTTCATTTGCAAAAAAATGTCTCAAACTTGTGCTCATGCTTGCTGTCTGTGCATGTCTCAACACACAAAGTTCTTATGCCTTTGTTGCAAAATACAAGGAAGACTATTACCGCCTCTACCACATTCACTATCAGCAGTTACCCGATGACTGTATTGAAAACATTTACTGGTTGGAAAAAGCCGTTAACGCAGATTTTTGTAATCCTCAGTATGCAATGGCAAGTATTCAAAACGAAGCTCAGTGGGAAAAATATCGTGCACTTTTTATGATGCATGTAAACTTAAAGCTTATTGAACAGTACCTTCGCCTGGGTAGAATCTACGACAAAGATGTTGCTTATTTTTATGATGCTCCATGGAAAGATGAATATGTGCGCGACTTACAAAAGGCACTGTCTTGTTACGAAGCTGGCTACTACTACTGGGAAGAAGCAAAACTGTGGGCAGAAAAAGCAAATGTTACCAAGTTTTACTTTATGTTCATAACCGACCAACAAGCATGGGAAGACGAAAGAGAACGCATTGTTACGGGAAAGTTAGATTACCAGCGCATTCTTGACAGAGAGACTACACGCGTTAGAAGTGTTATGAATACCTTCCTTGCAATGGAAGACGAAACATACTAAAATATCCCCATGGAAGCAAATCTTACATACACGCTCAACTTTCCTGAAAATTCAGGTTTTGAAAAAACGGATATATTTTTTTACTCAGGTCAACCTCAACTGCAATCTGTCTTTTTTGATGGAAATGAACAGCAAGCACCCATGCGACTTTTTGTAACCGATTCTACAATTGCAAAACTGCCAGCTTTTGATTCATTTACACAAAACTTCCGCCAAGGAAAAGATTTTCTAACTGTTCTTCCAGCTGGAGAAGCTTACAAAGACATAGAACATGTTCTTGAAATTGTACGAACTGCACTGGAACACAACTTTGACAGAGGCTGTCTCTTCGTTGCTATAGGTGGCGGTGTTATTTGCGACATGACAGGATTTGCTGCTTCTCTGTTTAAGCGAGGAGTTGCTGTTGCCTTTGTTCCCACAACATTACTTGCTATGGTAGATGCAAGCGTTGGCGGAAAAACAGGTTGTGATTTTGATGGATATAAAAACATGATTGGTGCCTTCTATCCTGCAAAAACACTTTATATCTGGCCTTCCTTCGTACAATCGCTTCCCGCAAAAGAATATAAATCTGGGCTTGCAGAAGCAATTAAAACAGCGCTTCTTTTTTTACCAGAAACCACAGAACTGCTTTTACAAAATGAAGCCTTAATAAATAGTCGTGACAGTAAAAGCATTGAACAATTGATTGTTGCTTGTGTAAAAGCAAAGGCATCTGTTGTGCACAGAGACTTGCGCGAAAAAGGAGAAAGAGCTTTTTTAAACTTAGGGCACACTTTTGGTCATGCGCTTGAAAGTGTAATGGGCTTAGGAAAAATAACTCATGGAGAAGCAGTTGCATGGGGAATTGCTCGAGCAGCAGATCTTTCTCTTTCGTTAGCTTTATGCTCCGAAACATTCTGTCAAAAAACAAAAGACTTGTTACAACGTTACCAATACGACACAGAAGCAAAAGCGCTTCTTGCACAAGACTTACTTACTGCAATGAAAAAAGACAAAAAGAACAAAGCATCTGGTCAACTAAGAGTTATTATTCAAACAGACATTGCACAAAATAAAATTATTGATGTAACAGATGAACAAGTAATGCAGGTACTCAAATGAACGCAGAACATTATTTTGACTGGGCCGCAACAGCACCCGCAAACACTGACATACAAAAAGAGGCTTTTGAATTTTCGCTTCAACACTGGGCAAATCCTTCAAGTCAACATCAAGCTGGCATAGAAGAAAAAAAATGTCTTGCTCAAGCTCGAGAACGATGTGCTAAAGCTATGGGCGTAAAAGCAGAACAATTATATTTTACTTCCGGGGGAACAGAAAGCGATCACATTCCCCTGCTATCAGTATTGACTCGTCCGCAAAAAGGTTCAGTGCTTATAAGCGGAATTGAACACCCAGCGCTACGTGAAATGGCAAAAAATCTTGAACTGTGCGGATGGCATGTCATTACCGTTGCTCCAGACAAAAACGGTTTTGTAACAGCTGATGCAGTTGAAGAAAAACTGCAAGACGACACAGCCTTTGTTACGGTTATGGCAGTTAACAATGAAACAGGAGCAATTCAACCCATTTATGAAATTGCAGATATGCTCTGTCAGCACGGAAAAACACGCCGTAAGCCTTTTTTCCATGTAGACTGTGTTCAAGCTGCCGGTAAAATAGAACTTGACATAACCTACAGGGGAATAGATTCTGCTGCCTTTAGTGCTCACAAGTTAGGCGGTCCAAGGGGAATAGGACTTTTGTATTTAGCAAAAGAAATTACTCCCTTTTTAAAAGGTGGCGGACAAGAACGCAACATTCGAAGCGGAACCGAAAATTTGTTTGGAGCTCAGGCAATGGCTCTCTGCATGGAAAAATACTTTGTGCGTAAGGGCAACGAACAAGACAATAACGTTATGTTTGAACGCATGAACGAACAAAGAAGAGTTACCGCTCAATTTATTGAAGCATTAAGAACTATACCCGGCTGTACCATTATTCCCCATGAAAGAGGACTAAGCATAAGCGAAGACTTTTTTTCTCCGTGGATTGTTCAAGCAGCATTTAAAGGCATACCCGGACAAGTGCTTGTAAGAGCCATGAGTGCAGACGGTTACTACATTTCTACCGGAAGTGCGTGCTCTGCGGCAAAGGCATCGCGTCCTATACTTGATGCAATGCAAGTAAGCCCAGAAGAAAAAGAAGATGCAGTACGTTTTAGCTTTGGAGCTTCAACAACAACGCAGGCAATGAAAGACCTCTTTGACGAGACCGTCTTCCAGTCCGCAAAATTCGTACACTAAGAGTTCTGCAAGGCTAACGACAAACAGTTACCATTTACACAAAGGCTGAGGTATATTGCGCAAAAAGTAGAAAGCATGCTACAATACGCTACATTTTCTTTAAGGAAGGATAGCATGGGAATTCGCGGTGAATTGTTTACAACACAGGTAACACTTACAAACAGATCTTATTTTTTTAATGTTAAGGAAAACCGCGCTGGCGATGTCTTCCTTCAAATTGTTGAAAGCAAAAAGACAGACGGTGAAGGCGATCGTCGTGCAATCGTTGTTTTTGAAGAAGATATGCGCAACTTCCTAAACGGAATGGATGAATCTCTTTCCTTTATCGAAAAAGAACGCAAGGAACGCGCAAAACAGCGCTCACAGAAAAAAACAGAAAAAACTGCTAAGGGAACAAAAGGTGAATCTTTTGGCGATGAGACAAAGAAAGTATACCGTCGCAAAGGAGAAAGCCGTTTGGTTGCAGAAAAAAGAGCTGAACGTGAAGACGATGGCATTAAGCGCACAGGTAAAATAATTCATGTAAAATCAAAGCGCAGCGGTGCTAAACCCGAAGTTTCTACAACAACAGAATACTAACAAATCAATACGAAAAAGAAAGGCGTTGTATGGGCGAAGGTCCTAATTTACGGCATGCTTCTTTGTGTGCCTTTGTGGGATAGCCCTTATGCTGAGCGTATCCGTAACCAGGATAGAGTGCATCGTATTCAACCATAAGTCGATCTCGCTTTACCTTTGCAATAATACTTGCTGCACTTACACAAGGAATAGTCGCATCTGCTTTTACTACGGCAGTGCAGTCAGGAATGTCAGGAACTTTATTACCATCTGCAATTGCGTTTACTTCAATGTTCTCAAAAGAAAAACCATGAGTAAGGCACCACTGGGGAAGTTTTAAAAGCATGGCTTCATAAGCACGACGCATTGCAAGAAGACTTGCATTTAAAATGTTTATAGAATCAATTTCAACATGATCTACAAAAGCATGACCCCAGCAGCATGTTTCTACAATAAGTGGAAAAATGCTTTCTCGTTTTTTTTCAGAAAGAACTTTACTGTCTTTTAAAAGCGAAAGATCAAAATGTGGATCTAAAATAACGCAAGCAGCACTTACAGGACCAGCAAGAGGGCCTCTACCGGCTTCGTCCAAACCAGCACACAGTTGCATTAAAAACCGCCCTCCTCGTTTGCATAGGCAGTTACCACAGAATCAATATCTTTCCAAATTGCAACAGAACCGGGGAAGTTGTCGTTTCGCTGAGCAGAGAAAACACAACCGTTAACCAAAGCAGTTGAATCTACGAGTTCTATACAGCGCCCCAAATGAGTAATAATGGTTGCTTCACTTAGGGAACAAGCAAGAGTACTTTTGTTAAGAGTAAGTGTTACTGCTGTTTGTGCAGTGGATGTGAGTCGGCAGTTACTGACACTTACATCGCAAACTGTTCCAGAAAGAACCGCTGCATAAGAAGCACCTTGGACTGTAAATCCGCTACTTGAAAGTCCTATAAGCGCATTTGCAGCATCTATAAGAACACCGTCAGCAGCAAAAGTTCCCACAAGTTCACACTCATAAAGTGTTAAAGAACCTCCGTCAACCACAAAGAGACTGTCACTTGCAGACGATGCATACTGAGGAACCGTTCGTTCGAAGATACAACCTTCTGCAGAAAAATCGCTTTCTTTTATGACAAGGCGTGCATCATCTGGAATAATAATGTGCGAATCAGAACCAACTAAATAAATGGGAGTCGAAATGACGGTATCACCATGAGGCAAAACAATATCTCCCAAAACATGAAGACGCATAAATGAACTACGAGACAAAGCTTCTTGCGCTTGGGCAAAAGAAGTAAAGGGGTTTGCATAACTTCCATCGGGAACGGCCCCTTCGTTTAATGCAGAAGATGAGGGAGCAAGATAAAAATTAAATTCATCTACCACAACATGATATTCTGCCCTTTCACTTTGATTTCCTGCAACATCTTTTGCATAGGCACAGACTTTGTAATAGGTTGTTTTTCGTGAGCGAGAAGACAAGACTATCTCTGAACCATCGTACAAAGAATAGTCACCAACTTCTACAGAAGAAAAAAGCGCTTCACTTTCTGAAGTTAATCCAGAATCTGTTAGCATTGGTTTACTAACAGCATAATAAATTTCAGAATCACTTTCGCCACTTATAGAAAGAAGAACTCTGTTTCGTGCATAGCCAGCTTTTTCGGAAGAAGCAATAATGGGCACTTGCGGAATTTTACGGTCAACAAAGAAAGGACAACTTATGTCTCCCTGGTAGACTCCACGATAGTAAACTCCCAACTTCATAACAGCATAGAGAGAGTCATCAAAAAAAGTATCACAGACAAGACGACTCTGAGCAGGTAAAGAACTGGTAACACAATCTTCTGTTAAAGAACGAGCAGGTCCAAGCGTAAAGTTTGCATTTTTTGCAACACTAAAAGAAACACTTCCGTCGCTTTCTCGGTTTACCGTTAATTCTGGTTTTGCAGGAAGCGTAAAGACATGCACAGGATTTCCAAACTCATAATTCATCGATTGCCAACGAACGGTATGATTAACAGAACGATCAAGAACAAGAGGTTCTTTCGAAGCAGTCCAAAAGGCATCATCAATTTGATATATAAGTTTGTCGCCTGTAAAAACAAAAGTTGACCAATCTTCAAGCGTAAAGGGAACATCTGCATCGAGAAGCACTTGCTCTTTTTGTTCCTGAGGAACAACATGCAAAACAAAATGCCAAAAAGCAGTTCCTTCGGTAACCGTACAAGCAACATAGCGGTCTACACAGTTAAGCGCAGAAAGAGAAATGCCTTTCCCTTCATAGGTGGGAACAATTGGATTTCCTAAACACCAGCGAAATCGAGCAGGAATATCAAAAGAATTTCCTGAAATATATTTTCGTATGGGATTAGACGAAATGGCCTGAACGAATAAAGATTCGTGAGGATCGGTAAAAGTAACAGAAACAGGTTCAACAGTATAATTTATGGTAAAATCGGAGCGAACGCCCTGTGCATTTACCGCAGTAATGTTAAGGGTAACAGAACCAGTTTCATCAATCAAAACAGGACCATCGTATGCAAAACCAGACTCGAGTGGATCACTACCGGTAAGGGAATAGTACAGTTCACTTCCATCTGAACCGTCGAGTACCAGTGCTTGACGATTTGCCCATGTTCCCTGCGAAGGACTTATAATGTCATTTGCATCAAAAGCTATTGCAGAGAAAGCACACAAAAAGCAAAGTACTTGCAAAAGAATACGACGGTTTGTATTCATTACGACTCCTACTTTTCAGAATTAAATATGGGCTCAAGCACTTGGCGCAACTGAGGATAGGGTTTGTAATAGTGCTCTTCAAGTTCTTGAGGGGTAAGACCTACCATTTCATGACTCATGTAGTTTATCCAGCGGTTTTGCTCTGGAGAATCAACAACAATTTTGCGACAATAGTAATCGGGCTCTATGGGAAGTTTGTCTTTGTAGGTAAAACATTTGTAGTCATGAACAACAACTTTAATGTTGCTCCGAGGAATACCTGTCTTTAAAAGTTCATTCGTAAGAAAGTTAAGAGTTCTGCCTGAATCACAAATGTCATCAACAAGCATAACTTTGTCGCCCAAACGCAAATACTGGGGAGAATATGTCCAACCGTCAACTCTAACTTCATCATGCTGATTTACATCGGTGTAACTGCGCGCTACAACAGCAGCATAGAGTACGGGCTTATGGTCTTTGAGTGCAACTTTGTAGTATTCACTGATGATGTTTGCCATATACGCACCACCACGCAATGAAGCATAAATAACATCGGGAACAAAACCGTCTTCATGATACATTTTGTGTGCAAGCATAAGTGCGTTATTACGAACTTGATCATACTGAAGAAATTCTTTCATTCAAAAGCCTCCGCCCTTTTATTATAAGACAGAAGCGTCTGTTGCGCAATCTGTCTGTTTCTTTTTTGAACTTGAACTGTTACGAGCTCTTGTTTTTTTGAAACTTACATCAATGTGATTGTCTGTAAAATCTACCACAACAGAATTACTGCTTCCGCGTTTTCCGCTCAGAATAAGTGTTGCAAGTCTATCTTCTACTTCGCGCTGAATTAAACGTCTCATAGGGCGAGCACCCATTGCAGGTTCATAACCGTGGTCAATAAGATAGTCTCTCGCTTTTGCTTTAACCGTAAGCGAAAGATTTTGTTCTGCAAGGCGACCTTCCAATTCTGAAAGCTGAATATCGAGAATCGCCTTAACCTGCTCACGAGTAAGTGCATTAAAGACAACAACATCATCAATACGATTTAAAAGTTCTGGAGACATAATGCGCTTTAATTCTTCCATGGCACTTGCTTTTATTTCATCATAAGGAAGCACTCCATCGCGAACGGTTGAAAATCCCATGCGGCCGTCTGCCATAATGTTTCGAGCACCAGCATTACTGGTCATAATAAGCAGTGTGTTTCTAAAGCTAACAGTGTGTCCCAGATTGTCTGAAAGTTCTCCTTCTTCAAGTGTTTGTAACAAAAGATTAAAGACATCAAGATGAGCTTTTTCAATTTCGTCCAAAAGAACAACTGAATACGGATGCTGGCGAACAGCTTCGGTAAGCACACCACCCTCTTCATATCCAACGTATCCTGGAGGAGCACCAACCAAACGAGAAGCATTGTATTTTTCCATATAGTCACTCATGTCTATACGAATCAAAGCATCTTCTGTTCCAAACAAAAATTTTGCAAGAGCTTTTGCAAGTTGTGTTTTACCAACACCAGTCGGACCCAAAAATATAAATGAACCAAGTGGCCGCTTAAGTGAAGATACACCAGCCCGACTTCTGCGAACAGCACCACTTATAAGACGAATTGCCTCATCTTGTCCAATAACATCTTTATGAAGTTCTGCTTCCATGTTGACTAAGCGAGTCGATTCTCCATCGTCTAATTGTTCAACAGGAATACTGGTTGTAGAACTTATAATTGCACACACATCTTCTTTGGTAACATGAGGTCGCATTGAAGTTTCGTTGTTTTTCCAGAACAAACTAAATTCATCAAGACGACGGCGAAGTTCAACAACTTTATCGCGAACAAAGGCAGCCTTTTCATAATCTTGTTCTGCAACAAGACGTTTCTTTTCTTCGGTAAGTGCCTCAATAGAATGTTCTAGTTCTTCAAGTTCAGAAGGACGAGCTTCTTCTTGAATTTTTTTTGCAGCACCTACTTCATCAAGAATGTCTATTGCTTTGTCGGGTAGACAGCGTTCGGAAATGTAACGCTCAGAATACATAACAATTGATTCTATAACGCCATCATCATAAATAACATGATGATAATCTTCGTAACGACCTTTTAGTCCACGCAATATATTTTCAGTATCTTTTTGAGTTGGTTCGTCTACGGTAACTTTTTGGAATCGTCTGGTTAAGGCACTGTCGCGTTCCAAATACTTGCGGTATTCTTTTGTCGTTGTTGCACCAATGACTTGAATTTCTCCACGGCTTAATGCAGGTTTCATAATGTTACTTGCATCCATAGAACCTTCAGGGCCACCAGCGCCAATAACGGTATGAAGTTCATCAATAAAAAGAATGACGTCGTTAGCTTCTTTTACTTCCTTCATCATTTTTTTCATGCGCTCTTCAAATTCACCACGATACTTTGTTCCTGCAATCATAGCAGCAAGGTCAAGCGTAAGAACTCTTTTTTTCAAAAGATCTCGGGGAACTGTTCCCTTTACAATATGCTGAGCAAGACCTTCAACAATTGCCGTTTTTCCAACTCCTGGTTCACCGACCAAGACAGGATTATTTTTTGTTCTGCGACTTAAGATTTGAATAACGCGAGCAATTTCTACTTCACGTCCCACAACAGGATCTGAAATTCCGTTACGAGCAACATCTGTTAAGTCACGAGTAAACTGTGCAAGAATTCCTTGTTTCATGCGAGAACGAGACTGAGAAGAACCGTCAGACATAAGAGGTTCAGAATTATGGAAGAGTGCATCAGCAGCTGCTTTCATTCCGTCTGCTCTTGCTGAAGAAGGAATTTTTCGTTCTATTTCTACAACCGTTTGACGAGCTTGGGCAAGAGTTATTTCTGCTTTTTCAAAATAACGTGACAAAAGAGAATTTTCTTCGCGGATGGCAGCAAGCAAAATATGTTCAGTTCCTACATACGAAACATGTAAAGACCGAGCTTCAACTGCTGCAACATCAAGCAAATTCTGCATTCTTTGAGAAAGTGGTATTTCTGAAGCAACTGGTAAGGGAACACGAGCAGGCAAACTTTGTTCAATAGCAAGCTGCATAGTAAGCACATTAATTCGCAGTGCCTTTAGAGTAAGGTAACCCAATCCATCACCACTACGCAACATGGCAAGCATGACATGTTCAGGCAAGAGATGGTCGCTTCCAAATTTATATGCTTCATCCTGTGCAAGTGCAATAATGAGCCGCTGTGCACGCGGTGAAAGATTCTTCATCATATTATTCTCCCGTAACAGAAATTGCTTCAAAGGCTTCTTGAACTATTAACGCTCTGAGTCGCTCTTTTTTTTGTTGCATATTCTGTGCGATATCTTCTTCAAAATGAAAGTCACCGTTTTTAAGAACAAACTCTAAGTGTCCATCTTGCATTCTGTACAAAAGCGCATGAACAACACTGTCGTCAACACCAGAAAGCAGTTTTGTATCAAGACCAAACTGAACACCACTAATTAAAGAAATTGCTTCTCTTAACTCAAGCAGTTTGCTGTATTTGCAAAGGGCAAGAGAGCGGTAAACCTGATTACGAACTTGAGTCTGTGCTGATTCCATGCACTGTTTACGAGCAAGTCGTTCTTGTTCTGTAAGTTGTTGAATTGCCGCAGTAAGAGATGCAACTTGATCAAACTCACTGCCAGACAAACTGTTAAGCGATGAAACTTGGTAGAAAGAACCCAAAGATGAACCTTTAGCACCCAGTCCATAGGTTGCAGTAAAAGTAAAACCTTTTTTAGAAAGACTTTCTCCAGCTGAACCAATTTTTCCTAAAAGCGAAAGAGATGGAAGATGAAGGCGAACAGAAAGTTTCATTCCACTTCCTGCGTCAAACAGAGAAGATGTTAAATAACCAAAGTCATAACTTGCTGCAAACTGAACACTCTTTTGGAGAGAGGCATCAACATAGCGTCCTGCAGAAAGAGCAGCATCAAAATCTAAGCCTGTGGAAAAAGAAGAAATGCGCACATGATCAACATCATTTACCGTACAAGAAACTTTTCCGTCTGAACGCATAACAACGCCACTGTACTTTCCGTCACGAGAAGCGTCTAAAACTCCGCGCTCAACAAGAATTTCTTTTCCAACTGCATCTAACTGTTGTACCGAAATTGCTTGATACGATTCGCTATCTTCAAAATGATTAAAAGCATCAAAGACAATAGCTTGGATTCGTTCGCTATCTGAAGCTCTCAGTCTAGCAGGAAAAGGAAAGTTTGCAAGGTTACGGGCAAAACGAACACGAGAAGAAAGCACTACATCATTGTCTTTACCAGGAACAGCATACCATGCGTCAGAGTTCATGAATTCTGTTCTCCTTCTGACACGGGAGTTTTTTCTAATGCACGCAGATAATCGCGATAGAGTGCTGCTTTTTCGTAATCTTCATTTTTGATTGCATCGTTTAATTTGTTTTGCAAAGCAATGCGATCGTTTAACACTGAACGGAAGGAAGCTAGCCGAGTGGGCATAGTTCCTGTGTAAGTTCCGCGCACACCTTTTACATCAAGATAGTGCTGAATGTTGTCTTTGAAAATAGCATAACACTCTGGGCAACCAGCCTTTGCTGTCTGCTTTATTTCAAGCAGTGTTGTTCCGCACACAGGACACATACGAGCGTTTTCTTCTTCTATATGTTTTGCCTTTTCTGACAATTCTTTAAACAACTGACCAATTGAGGATTCTATACTCTTTGGATCCGGGCTTATTCCGTGTTCGATGGCACATTCCATACACAAGTTGATCTTACGCTTTTGACCGTTAGGTGCAACCTGTTCCAAATAAATCACCGGTTCTCTTTCATGACAAAAATCACAAACCATATTTCTATTCTACCGTATTTTTACATTTTACGCAAAGTGTCTATAGGCTTTTCCCTACCCGCCCGTATGGCAGGAACCGTAGAAGCTAGAAGCGAAAGTAAAAGTGTTCCCACGGCAATTACCAGTAATTCTGTACAGGGAATAGTAACAGGAATGTTTTGAAGATAATAGGCTGGGTCTAAAAGATGTATTTCTGAAGCTACTGTTGCTTCTCCTGTTAACAAAGTGTTTAACATAAGCTGGAGTGCATTAACCGTTTTTTCCATCCAAGCAATAATGCGGTTAATGTTAACGGCAGCAAGTAAGCCTAAGGGAATACCAACAAGCACTCCTCCAGAACCGGCTGCAAATCCTGCTACAAGGAAAGAAAGCGACACTTCGGCCTTTGTACTGCCTAAACTTTTTAAAATTGCAATTTCTTTTTTTCGTTCCATTACCAGCATAATGAGTGCAGAACTAATGTTTATGCTTGCTACCAAAACAATTAAAAGCATTATTAAAAGCAAAAGAACTTTTGTTGAAGCAAAGTTTTCGTATTGGGCTGAGTTCAATTCATTCCACAAATACACTGCAGCACTTTCTACAAAACTGCCACCGCCGGTGCCATATAAATCTTGCTGAACTCTATAGGCAATAGTTGCTATGTCTGGAGAAAAAGAATCTTCGGTTACCAAAGCAATTGAATACTGAGATGAACTAGAAGGTAAAATAGAAAAACCAAGAGAAAGCGGAACGAATACCCACAAAGCATCCAGCTCCTGATATCCGCAAGAAACAATTCCACTTACGGTAAGCACAGTAACTTTAGGAAGCACTCTACTTGACTGTTCATCGCCCACCGTATTTATAGTGATTAGACGAATACTGTCTCCTGCGTGAAGGCCCAAATCGTTTGCCAGTTTGGAACCAATGACAGCACTACGGGAACGAGAAAGACTTGCCTCTCCTTCTACAACTTCAAACAATGTTTTAAAGCGAATGTTTTTTTCAAACACATCTTCGGGAACAGCACGAACAGTTGCACCAGAACGAGAAGAATCTCCTACAGCTAAAGCGGTTCCTTGAACTTCGGGAACAGAAGCAACAACGCCTTCAACTTGCAGCAATCTGTCTGACAGTTCTTGAAATGAAGATGCAGAAGCACAAAAACTTTCATCAGAAGAAAGCGAAACAGAAATATCTTGTGAAGAAAGACCTATAATGCGACCTGTAATGCCAGAGATCATTCCGTCACTAATCGAAAGCACTGCAACAAGAGGAACAAGACTAATTGCAATACACACAACCGCACCAACAAGGGTTCTTTTTCCGTGACTGGCATTTTTTTCGAACAAAAGTTTTTTTGCATACAGGAGGCTCGACTTTACATTCATGAGCTACAGTTCCTCCAAAGCACCCTGACTTATGGTGTAACACACATCACCTTTAGAAGCAAGTTTCATATCATGAGTTACCAGAATAAGCGTTTTTTTGTAACGTTCTGCCATAGAAAACAAAAGGTCTCCTATAAGCAAAGCATTTGCAGGA
Organism: Treponema sp.; assembly: GCA_003455655.1. Classification (GTDB taxonomy): domain Bacteria; phylum Spirochaetota; class Spirochaetia; order Treponematales; family Treponemataceae; genus Treponema_D. Next base: position 27,932 of record DMQP01000024.1, read on the forward strand.
TCCAAATTACCTGTTGGTTCATCAGCAAGAATAACAGTTGGATCATTTATAAGACTTCGGGCAACTGCAACACGCTGACGCTCTCCACCAGAAAGCTGAGACGGTAAATGTGTTTCGCGGTCAGACAAACCCACATCAGCTAACAACTGCCGTGCTTTTTCCATTGCATCTTTTTTAGAAAGCCCTGACATATATGCAGGAAAAAAAACATTTTCCAAAGCAGTAAAATCTTTAAGCAAGTAATGAAATTGAAAAATGAGCCCCAAATGTTTTTTCCTGTAAAGCGCAAGTTCATCTTCAGAAAGAGAAGAAATGCACTGCCCTGCGACGGTAACACTTCCTGATGTTGCAAGATCGAGTCCGCCAATTATGTTAAGCAATGTTGACTTTCCACTTCCGCTTGAACCAACAATAACACACTTTGCACCAGTGTCAACTTTCATGGAAAGATTTTTCAAAATAGTAAGCGATTCACTGCGAGTCTTATACGTTTTTTCAAGTCCAGAAACAATAACCGATCCATCATTCATCATGCAAAACCTCCACAACTGTCAGTTTAAGAACATCACGACCAGCCAAGGCTGCGGCAAAAAGCGCTGACAGTAAACCAAATAAAAATACCGCAAGTACTTCACCAGGGAAGATTCGTGCGGGAATACTTGCATAAATTGCATACATAGGATTCTCTGTTAAGAATGTTGCATTTTGAGGAGCAAGAAGATTCATAAACACGAGTGTAAAAAAGTATTGGAGTTTCGAAAGTAAATAAAAAACTGACTTCATGTTAATACACACAAAAAGTCCTAACACTACTCCTAAAAAAGCACCCGTAAAGCCCATCAAAAAACCTTTCATCATAAAAACAGAAAGAATTTCTTTTTTTAGTGCGCCCAGTGCAGACATAACCGCTATTTCTTCTCGGCGTTCGTAGACCATGCGCTTCATACCGTTATAAATGTTTATTGCAACAACAATAAAAATCAAAAAGACTAAAAGCATGAGCATGTTTTTTTCAACACGCAAAGCTCCAAAGAATGTACGGTTGTAACTTCTCCAACTTTCAGCAGTAAGATGGGGAAAGGCTTTATTTAAACGCTGAACAAAAAGAGCATCTGCATTTGATTCAGAAAGTTTTATACCAAGCGTTACCGCCTGACCTTCGCCCATTGTGTTTTTTCCTGCTTCCATACCAATAAAGGCATACGTTGCATTAATGTCTGCATATTCACAACGGAAGGTTCCTGTTACGGTAAAGACTCTATCCTGCGAAAATAAACTTGTATCTGACGAACCGCTCATTGCAAGAATAGTCACTTCATCTCCTACACGAAGAGAAAGTTGTCTTGCAAGAGTTGAACCTAAAACAATACCGTTACCACTTACATCGAACATACCAGACTGAATGTCTATTTCACGAGAAAGACCAGCATCTTGACTAAGCACATCAGTAGGCAGGGCTCTTACTAAAGCAGCTCGCTGTCTGGAAAAACGACCAACAAACAAAGCTTGCGCTTCCATAAACGGATAAGACGAAATAACAGAAGAATCTTCTTCGCACCAGTTAAGCACAGGGACTATTTGTTCTTGAGAAAGATTGTTTATTCGTACATGGTAAGAAGATATTTCCATTATGGCATCTTTGAACCCCATTTGAAATCCATTCATAACACTAAGAACAACAATCAAAACCATAACGCCTAGACAAATTCCCAAAGAAGCCAACAGTGTTGTTACAAAAGAGCGTCCTTCTTTTTCAACCGAAGAAAATTTTCGTGAAGTAAAAAAAATCCATCTGAGCGATGCAGCTATATCAGTCTTCAATCAGTTTTTCCTCCACTTTAATTTTATCTTGGTAGACAGCAACAATTTTATGGCTACTGTCAAAGTAAATAGTTTGAATTACACGACTGTCTGATTCATGTTCTTCGGTAATGCGAAGTTCTCCATCTTCGTAAAAAGACATATCTGGAGTTGACGAACGCAGAGTGTGTGTGTACTCGTAACGTAAAACTTGCGTACGCTTTCCATCACTGACCGTTTCTTCCTGAGCAATTAGACGATTTTGGCTGTCATAAGAAAAAGTACCCTTGTATGTAAGCATATTTTCTTCTGTTTTTTGTAGCGAAAGAAGATTACCCTGAGCGTTATAAAGATAGATGGTTTTACTTACTTCTTTTCCTTCTGAATTATACAAAGAAGTTTCTAAGGTCTTTGTCTCTTCACGATACTGCCACTTATTCTTTTTAAACAAGTGCAT
>DMQP01000017.1 GCA_003455655.1 Treponema sp.
GGCGACAGAGTTCTTATTGATTCTATTCCCGAAGCACTGAAAGTGACTGAACGCGTTTGTTCGTCTGTGAATGTTGGTACTACTAAAAACGGAATCAACATGGATGCAGTAAAACTGATGGGAGAGACAATTAAAAAGACAGCAGAAGTTTCAAAAGACTGTCCTGTTAACGGTTGTGCAAAACTGGTTGTCTTTACTAACGCTCCCGAAGACAATCCCTTTATGGCAGGAGCCTTCCATGGTCCCGGAGAAGGAGACGCTGTTATTAATGTTGGTGTTTCTGGACCAGGTGTTATTCTTGCTGCAGCGAGAGAGTTCAAAGGAAAGCCCATTAATGAACTTGCAGATGGAATTAAAAAAATTGCCTTTAAGATAACTCGTATGGGTCAGTTAGTTGGTGCCGAAGCCGCTGCTCGTTTGGGTGTCGATTTTGGTATTCTTGATCTTTCTCTTGCTCCAACCCCTGCAGTTGGAGATTCCGTTGCTCGTATTCTTGAAGAAATTGGTCTTGAAGGTGCTGGTGCTCCTGGAACAACTGCTGCACTTGCTATGCTTACCGACATGGTAAAAAAAGGCGGTGTTATGGCAAGTACTAATGTTGGTGGTTTGTCTGGTGCCTTTATTCCTGTAAGTGAAGACGAGGGCATGATTAACGCAGTAAAGCAACATTCAATTACCCTCGAAAAACTTGAAGCTATGACTTGTGTGTGTTCTGTAGGACTTGATATGATTGCAATTCCTGGTGACACTCCTGCATCAACTATTTCTGGTATTATGGCAGATGAAATGGCAATTGGTATGGTTAACAATAAAACAACCGCTGTTCGTCTTATTCCTGCTCCTGGAAAAAAAGCTGGTGACTGGGTTGAGTTTGGCGGCTTGTTGGGTGGTGCTCCTGTTATGGATGTAAACACCTTTAGTTGTGAAACCTTTATAAACCGCGGCGGAAGAATTCCTGCTCCTATTCATTCATTCAGAAACTAATGTCTCAAACTGGGGAACTGTCCATTGCCTTTGTCTCTCAAGTTCCTCAGTTGTATGAAGCGTCTCTTGCTTTTTTATCTCAATACGAAAAAAGTGCTTGCGCTTTGTATGAAAGTCTTTTGCGAAAAGATAAACATCTGTATGTAGTCTTTCGTTCTTTTTTGCAGAGTGTAAGCATAGAAGGTTTGTTTTCGTTTAACGGAGAAACGATTCTTTGTCAGTTTAAAAATGCTTCTGCTCAATTGCGTTCTTGTCTTTCTGCTTTTTTTTCTGATGCAAAAGTTACCTGCCTTGCTGGACAAGAACATTCTGTAAAACTAATGGCAGAGGCTTTGAAAAACACAGCAAACGGTTCTGCTAATGAAGTGCGTACATTTATGCTTATGGAATGTAGAGCGCCTGTTGAAGCAAAACAAAAAGTTTTGGTAAGACTTGCAACAGAAGCAGATGAAGACTCTGTTTTAGAAATGCACCTTGCTTTTTTAAAAGAAGAAGTTGCTCCTGCTTGGTTAAAAGAAACTATAGAGAATCGGGAAAGTCTTGAAAGACGTTCTGTTCGGAGAAAAATTAGTCAAAAAGTTTTTCGTTTGATTGAACAAGAAGATTCAGTTTTTTGTCTTGCCCGTGTTGATGTTCAGACACCACATTATGTTCAGATTGCGGGAGTGTATACGAATCCTGCTTTTCGTAATAAAGGTTACGCAAAGTCTCTTGTCTGTCAGCTTACTAAAGAAATTTGTGCTTTAGAAAAAAGTGCAGTACTCTTTGTTGATGTAACAAATGAAGCTGCTTGTCATGTCTACCAGTCTGCAGGATTTGTTGCCTTTGACCGTTACCGCATTTGCTATTACAAGTAAATGTTTTAGTTTACAAAAAAGAGTGTTCCCTTTTGTGAACCATCACACAATGCTTTTAACGCTGAACCTGTTTTGCAGTTTGCTAAAATAAGAGGAATGCCACTTGCGGTAGATTTTTCTGCCGCTTGAATTTTTGTTTCAATTCCGCCGGTACCAAAACTGTTAGTGCTTCCAATAGTTATGTTTTTGCGCAGTTGTGCAATGTCGCCAACACTTTCAATAAGTTTTGCATCTTTGTTTGTTTTAGGATTGTCTGTATACACACCGTCAATATCACTGAACAAAACAAGTGCATCGGCACTCCATAAAATTGCAGTAAGAGCAGAAAGGTTGTCGTTGTCGCCAATGCTAAATTCTTCTGTGGTAACAGAGTCGTTTTCGTTAATAATAGGAACAACACCTTCATCTACCAAAGTAAAGAGTGTGTTTCTCATGTTGAGTGTGTGGTGGTAATCTTCAAAATCTTCTTTGGTAAGTAAAAGTTGAGCAACATGTAAGTTTTGATCTTTGAAAGCTTTGCGCCACTTGTCCATAAGTTCTACTTGTCCGATTGCACACAGAGCTTGGCGATAGTGCATGTCTTTTTTGTGAGCCCAACCGTTAATGCTTGAAAGGCCTGCAACTTGTGCACCTGATGAAACAATAATAATTTGTTTTCCCAAAGCAAGCATTGAAGCACAGTCTGCTGCAACTGCATTCATAAAAGGTAAGTTAATGGTTCCGTCGCTTTTTGCAAGAGAATTACTGCCAAACTTTAAGACGATTTTTTTTGCTTTTTGCAATGTCTGCGAAACTGTTTGTTCACTCATCGTATGTTTCCGTCCCCATCAATCAAAAACTTTGTTGTGGTAAGAGCCTTTATGCCCATAGGTCCTCGTGCATGCAGTTTTTGTGTGCTTATGCCAAGTTCTGCACCAAAGCCAAATTCTCCGCCATCGGTAAAACGTGTGCTTGCATTTACATATACACATGCTGCATCTACTTGCGCTTGGAACATGCGTGCGTGAGACCGGTCATTGGTTACAATTGATTCACTGTGTTTAGTGTTGTGACTGTTTATAAAACAAATGGCTTCTTCAATGCTGTCTACAACTTTTAACGCAAGAGTAAAATCAAGGAACTCAAAACCAAAGTCTTCTTCTGTTGCAGCCTGAACATTTTGTGCCTTACACTTATTTAAAATTTCAAGACAGTAAGCGTCTGCTCTTACATTTACTTTCGAGTCAAAAGCTTTTGCCATAAGGGGAATAAATTCTTCTGCTACAGCGCGGTGAACTAAAATAGTTTCTATGGCGTTACAAGCACCAGGGCGTTGCATTTTTGCATTCTGAGCAATAGCTGCTGCCATAGTTACATCTGCACTTTGGTCTACATAGAGGTGACAAATTCCTGCTCCTGTTTGAATAACTGGAACGCGTGCATCTTGAACTACGGTGTTAATAAGTCGTGCAGAACCCCGTGGTAAAACAACATCAATTTTTCCTACAGCATTCAAAATGTCATGAACATCAGAGTGGTCTGTACATTCGCTTAAAGCAATAGAATCTAACACCCCGTCAGAACCTGCTGAAGACAGTCCTTCCTGAATTGCTTGAACCAGTGCTTTGTTTGAAGCAAGTGCAGAAGAAGAACCTCTTAGTAAAATAGCATTACCACTTTTGTAAGCAAGCGAAAAAGCATCGACAGTAACATTAGGACGGGACTCGTAAATAATGGCAACAATTCCGAGGGGAACACGAACTTGACGAATCTGCATTCCCTGGGGAGTTTTCCAGCCAGCAATTTCTTCGCCAATGGGGTCTGTCTGCTGAATAATAACTTTTATGCTTTTGATAATTGAGTTGAATTTTTTTTCATCAAGAGCAAGTCGTTCAACCAAAGCTTCACTGGTTCCCTTTGCACGAGAAGAAGCAACATCTTGTGCGTTTGCTTCAAGAATTGTTTTTTTATGGGCAAGCAGTGAATCGATAACGCAAGAAAGTGCTCTGTTTTTTTGCTGTTCAGAATGAAGTGCAAGTGTGTCTGCTCCCTTGCGGAGTTTATTGCACAGAGAATCTATATCCATAGGAGCCTCCGAGTTGCTTTAGTAGTTAGCAAGAAAGTACATGCCCAGCATGATGGCAATTCTGCTTTTTTGTTCTGACCATGCTGCGGTGCGTGGAAGATTCTGCATGTACCACCAGAAGATTCCAAACTCTGGGTCGATGCGCAGTGCATATTCAGCAAACTCTTTGCTTTTTGTCTGCGAACCAAACATAAGGTACACTACATTATCTACTATGCTAAAAAACGGAGTATATGCTTTTTGGTAGCTGTGTGTTTCAAGATTTTTGCAGAATTCGTTAAGCTGAAGTTGAACTTGGGCCTTTAAATCTTCATCAGATTTTTCTACCCACGTTTTTTGAATAAGCAGTTCCAAATTGCGCTGGAAACTGAGCGTTAACTTTTGGCCCATGCCTGTTTTTACATCTGCAATAGATTTGAACGGTTCGGATTCTCCAAATGCTTCAGAAACGGTAATTGCAGCGCTTACTGCTTCGTCGTCAGACTGTGTGTTAACTAACGTGTTCATTGCATCAAGAGCTTTTTTTTCTACGAACTGTTCGATTAAATTCCCTTCCATGGGTGCTATTGTAGTTTATTACATTTTTTTATTCAAGACGGCTCATAATTGCATGAAGATTTTTAAGCAAGTCGCCAGCATCTTTGGGTTCAAGTAAATTGTGACATGCCATTTGCTGGGGAATGTTTAAACATTTTTCGCGGAGTGCGTGTCCTGCTTGGGTAAGGGTAATGTAAACAGTGCGTTCATCTTGCAGACTTCTTGTGCGTTCAATAAGTCCCTGACTTTCCATTTTTTTTAGAAGAGGAGTCAGTGTTCCCGAATCAAGATAGAGTTTTTTTCCTAAATCTTTTACCGTTACATTATCTTCTTCCCACAAACTTAAGAGGGTTATGTAGGAAGTGTAGGTAAGACCCAGCGGTTCAAGCAGGGGAGTGTAGCGGCGGATTATTTCCTTTGAACAAACATAAAGAGAGAAGCAAATTTGGTTTTCAAGTGCCAGTGGATTAAAATTCATGTTTTTACCTTTTTCAATTAAATTGTACACAATTATCTTGACAAAATCAAGAGTTCAGTGTACATTAAAAGCATAAAGATTGTACACAATCTAATCTTATAAAATCGAGGCCTAACTATGACAATTTATGACTTTACCGTAAAGGCAATGGACGGAAGCGATGTAAAGCTTGATTCTTACAAGGGAAAAGTTTTGCTGGTGGTAAACACGGCAACAGGCTGCGGCTTTACCCCACAGTATGACGGTCTGCAGGACTTGTACGAAAAGTATCAGTCTCGCGGTTTTGAAATTCTTGATTTCCCTTGCAATCAGTTTGCTGGACAGGCTCCTGGTTCTGAGGAAGAAATTCATTCGTTCTGTACAGGACGCTATGGCATTACCTTCCCTCAGTTTGCAAAAATTGAAGTAAACGGCAAGAACGAGTCACCGCTTTACACTTACTTGAAAAAAGAGCAAAATGGTTTCTTGGGTTCAGCAATCAAATGGAACTTTACAAAATTTCTTGTTGCAAAAGATGGAACAGTAATCAATCGCTTTGCTCCCACTGATGCACCTGAAAAAATTGATGCTTATATCGAAAAAGCACTGGAGGCATAACATGACTTACACTTACAAGACAGAAAATACTTGTGCAACTCAGATTCAGTTTGACAAAGATGAAAACGGTGTGGTAACGAACATTGTTTTTACTAACGGATGTAACGGAAACTTGAAGGCCATTTCAAAACTGCTTGATGGCATGAAGGCTGAAGACATTAATGCAAAACTTGCTGGTAACTTGTGCGGACGTCGTCCTACTTCTTGCGCTGATCAACTTGCAAAGGCTGTCATGTCAGTGTAAAAAGTTTTGAAGAAAAGTGCACTAAAAAACACAGTGCATGTGGAAGACAGGGTATGCTAGTATTGTTCACGAGGTGAATATGAACTGCATCAACCCTGTTATCCGCGGATTTTATCCTGACCCCAGTATTTGTTTTGCGAATGGATTTTATTACCTTGTCTGTTCCAGTTTTGAATACTTTCCAGGACTGCCCCTTTTTAAAAGTGAAGATTTAGTTCATTGGAAAAGTTGCGGTCACTGTCTTACCCGTCAGAGTCAGCTTGATTTGCGGGGCGTTGAAGCTTCGGGTGGACTCTTTGCTCCTACAATCAGATATAACCCAAAGACAAAGCGTTTTTATGTTGTTGTTACTAATGTAAGCGGTAACTACGGAAATTTTTTTGTTTATACAGATAACATAGAAAGTGGCTCTTGGTCAGAACCAGTTCGCATTGCTCGTGGAGGTATAGACCCTTCGCTTTTGTTCGACGAAGATGCAACGTATTTCTTAAGTAATGGCACCGATGATTTTGGCGAAGAAGGAATTTCTCTTTGTCAAATAGATATTGAAACAGGCGCTGTTCTTTCTAAAGCAAAATGTATTTCTCACGGATGTGGTGGGCGCTATCTTGAAGGTCCTCATTTGTATCACATTGGAGAATGGTATTATCTTATGGTTGCAGAAGGCGGAACAGAATACGGTCACATGGAATGTATGCTTCGTTCAAAAGACATTTGGGGTCCTTACCAAGCATGTCCGCATAATCCTATTTTGACAAATCGGAATTTAGGTGGATACCTTCACCAAGCATCTGGTCATGCAGATTTAGTTGAATCGCCAGAGGGACAATGGTTTATGGTTCACTTGGGTTTTCGTCAGATTGACCGTTGGCTTCCCTTTCATACATTAGGTCGAGAAACATATCTTGAACCTGTTTTTTGGAAAGACGATTGGCCACTTGTTGCTTCAGATGGAACCGCTCGCTCTCACTGGCAGCTTTCAAACATCAACGGAAAAACAAAGTGTGTGCTTTGTGAAGAACCGCAGTATCCTTCGTTTGAATGGAAGTTAGAAAAAGATTGTGCTTGTTATTTAAGACTTCCCGATTTTTCTGCATATAAGTTTACAGATAATGAAGTAAGTCTTCGTGCAGATGAACAGTTAGGTTCAGTGCAAACGGTAAGTTTTGTGGGTATGCGTCAGACAGAACACAAAGGAACAATGACTGTATGTGTTGATGTTTCCGAACTAAAAGAAAATGAAGAAGCTGGTATTAGTGCCTATTTAACTGAAAAAGATCATTATGTTATTTCGGTGAACAAAAAAGAAAATGTCTGTAGGGTAAGCGCGCGTCTTGTTATTGATGGCATGGAAATAAAGGGTAAGTCATTAGAACTAAGAGGAAACAAAGCGACCTTGCGCATTGACTGTCAGAATCTTTTTTACAATCTTTTAGTAAAAAACGATGAAGGAACTTTTGTTTCTTTGCAAAGTGCACATTCGAAATTTCTTTCAAGTGAAGTTGCCTGTGGTTTTACAGGAACTGTTCTTGCGCTCTTTTGTGCAAGTACAAGCACTACTGTTAACAGCGAGCGCGGTTGGGCAACTTTTAGTGAAAGTGTAAAGGACTAACTGCTCCAATTCCAGCGCAATTGCAGTTAGTGCAAGTTTTTTCACTCGCCTTTCCTCATTTCGCTAAGACGCAGTATTCGTTGATTTTGTGAACCTCTAAATGCAAGGGACAAATCTTTTTGTTCCTCAATGAAAGGACCGTCAACTAATACATCTATCATGTTTAAAAGTTCTTCGGTTACTTCGCAGTGCTGCTTTCCCTCGGGAGGAAGAAGGTCTGTTTCGTATATGTAGCCTGAATAAAACCAAATGTTTTTTTGAGGAAATGTTTCTCTAACTTTTTTGACAAAGGGGAACAGTGCTTTCTGATTTTCTATTTCAAAAGGTTCGCCACCTAAGACGGTTAGTCCATTTATAAAGGGTGGCTCTAATGCTTTAAGAATTTCTTTTTCTGTTTCTTCAGTAAAGGGTTGTCCGTAGCAAAAGTCCCATGTGTTTGCATTGAAACAACCCTTGCAGTGGATGCGACATCCCGACACAAAAAGTGCAACTCGTACACCTTCTCCGTCGGCAATATCCATTTTTTTTATAGTTCCGTAGTGCATGGCAAACTACAGGTGAAGTACGCGCTCTTTTATTTCCTGAGTGCGTCCCTGGTTCCAGAACTGAGTGCCAATGTATCCGCAAGTACGGCGAGCAACATTGAGTTTTGTCTGGTCACTGTTACCACACTGAGGGCACTGCCATATCAGTTTTCCATCTTCGTTTTTGTGAATCTGAATTTCTCCGGTATAGCCACAGCACTGGCAGTAGTCGCTCTTTGTGTTAAGTTCTGCGTACATGATGTTTTCGTAAATATGTTTCAGTAAAGCCATAACAGCAGGAATGTTATTCTGCATGTTGGGAACTTCTACATAACTTACCGCTCCACCTGGTGACAGTTCTTGGAACTGAGATTCGAAGGTAAGCTTTGAGAAAGCATCGATGGGTTCAGTTACATGTACATGGTAGCTGTTGGTAATGTAGTTGCGATCGGTTACTCCGGGAATAACACCGAAACGCTTTTTAAGGCATTTAGCAAATTTGTAGGTTGTGCTTTCCAGTGGTGTTCCGTAGATAGAGTAGTCAATGTTTTCTGCTTGCTTCCAGCGACTACATGCTTCGTTGAGTTTTCTCATTACAGCAAGAGCAAAAGGAGTTGCTTCTGGATCGGTGTGAGACTTTCCTGTCATATAGCGTGTACATTCACACAAACCTGCGTAACCCAAACTAATGGTTGAGTATCCACCGTATAAAAGTTTGTCTATAACTTCACCTTTTTCAAGACGAGCCAATGCTCCGTTTTGCCAAAGAATAGGTGCGGCATCGCTTTTGGTACCCAAGAGACGTTCATGTCTAATGCGCAGAGCACGGTGACACAGTTCAAGGCGTTCGTCTAAAATGCGCCAGAAGCGGTCTACATCTCCGTAAGAAGAACAGGCAACATCAACTAAGTTAATAGTTACGACACCCTGGTTAAAGCGACCGTAATACTGGGGTTTTCCTGTTGTGGGGTTAATATAGGGTGTTAAGAAAGAGCGACATCCCATGCAGGGGTAGCAGTTTCCGTTACCGTTTTTGTCAACTTTCAGTTCCAGCATTTTCTTTTCGCTAATGTAGTCGGGAACCATACGGCGTGCGGTACAGCGAGCGGCAAGTTCGGTCAGTTTGTAGTATTTAGAACCGGGTTCTACATTGTCGCCTTCCAGAACATAAATAAGTTTGGGGAATGCTGGGGTAATCCATGCACCCTTTTCGTTTTTTACACCCTGAGTGCGCTGTTTGAGTACTTCTTCAATAATGAGAGCCAGGTCTGCTTTTTCCTGTTCGTTCTTTGCTTCGTTGAGATACATGAATACTGTTACGAAAGGAGCCTGACCGTTGGTGGTCATAAGTGTTATAACCTGATACTGAATAGTCTGAACACCACGGGTAATTTCGTTGTGCAACTGATTGTTAACCATGTATTCAAACTGTTGCTCGTTTACTTCAAGTCCTGTTGCTGCAATGGTTTCGCGCAGTTCTTTGCGGATTTTCTGACGGCTTACATCAACAAA
>DMQP01000002.1 GCA_003455655.1 Treponema sp.
CGCGGTCGTGGCTTACAAAAATAACAGTTCCGCCAAAGTCTTTAAGCGCTTCAAGCAAAACATCTTTTGAGTGCATGTCTAAGTGGTTCGTTGGTTCGTCTAAGACTAATAAATTTACCGGTCTCAGTAATAGTTCCAAAAGAGCAATACGACTTTTTTCTCCGCCCGAAAGAACAGAAATAGATTTAAATACATCATCTCCACGGAACAAAAAGGCTCCCAACATATCACGCAGTTTAGGAATTAAATCTAAAGGACATCGCTCTTCCATGTACTGGAGAACCGTTTGACTTCCAGTTATTTTTTCTGCTGAATCTTGCGAAAAGTAGCCAATGCTCACCCCAGAGCCCAACTTTACTGTTCCCGTAAAATCTGAATCGTGACCAGAGACAATACGAAGTAGCGTAGACTTACCTGCACCGTTACGACCTGCTACAACAAGACGTTCGTTTTTTTCCAGTACTAAATCTAAATTCGAAATAACATTTGGTCCGCCATAAGATTTGCAAATTTTTTCAAGCGTAAGAACCAGTTGTCCTGAATGTGGCGCTTGAGGAAATGAAAAATGAATTTTCTTGAGGCTTTCAGGAATTTCAATTTTGTTTGCAAGAATTTTATCAAGCATTTTCTGACGTTCCTGAGCCTGTGCTGCTTTTGTTGCCTTGTAGCCGAAGCGATTTATAAAATCTTCAAGGTGAGCAATTTCTTGTTGTTGCTTTTCGTACTCTGCCATAAGCGTTTCAAGTTCGGTAGCACGAACTTTTTCGTAATGAGAAAAGTTTCCCGGGTAACGCTTTAAACTTCCACCAAAGAGTTCATACACTTCGTTAATAGTGTGGTCAAGAAAATAGCGGTCATGACTAACCAACAAAAATCCGCCCGAAAAATCTGACAAAAATTTTTCAAGCCAGTTACGCGCTTCAAGATCAAGATAGTTAGTTGGTTCGTCAAGCAAAAGAATGTCGGGGTTTGCCATAAGTGCTTTAGCCAAAGCAATGCGCATCTGCCAACCACCCGAAAAACAATCTGTTGCTTTATCAAAGTCTGCTTTAGAAAAACCCAATCCTACAAGCACTTGTTCTGCCGCTGACTGCCTATGATACCAACCCGAAGATTCCAGTTTAGAAAGTAATTCTGAATGAACAAGAGCAAGTCTTTCTTCTTCCGCACTGCCGGCTTTGCAGGATTGCAGTTGAGTTCCTATGCGGTCACATTCAGCTTGTAATTCGTAACCCCAAGCAAAAGCTTTGTCTGCTTCTTCGCGTAAAGTACATCCGTGATGAACAAGACCACTTTGCGGAAGGTATGCAAGTCGAGCACCTTTTTCTGCCACTCGAGTTCCGCTGTCTGGTTCGCTAATACCTGCAAGAATTTTTATGAGTGTAGATTTACCTGCACCGTTTGCACCAGTAAGAGCTGCCTTTGTTCCTGCCTGTAAGTTAAGCGACACATCGCGTAGAATGTCTCGGTCTCCAAACGCAAGCGATACCTTTGAAAACTGAACGAATGCCATGCTTACCGCCTAAAGTACATGACGATTGCATTGGAACTTTTAGAAACAAGCATTTTGTCTGTAGAAGAAAGATCAGTATTTACAGAAACATTTGCACTGCACAAACGAAGACCGTCAGCTTCTTTTTTGTACAAGAAGTTAACTTCGTTTTTCATGCCTTCAAACTTAAAGGTAAGAACTCCGTCCCATTCGCTCTTAAGTGAAGAAGGAAGGAAGTATTTAATTTGAATGGTACCCTGTCCGCTTGCACTGCGAGAAATTACTGCGGGAACAAGAAGTTTGTAGTCTGACCAAGTAAAGGAATATCCAGAAGCAAAAGAAAGGCTTCCGTAACTGGTTGAACGGAAGTCAGGCCCCAGTTTAACCAGAGAATTAAATTCTGCATCTCGTCTTTGTTTTTCTTCTGAAATAATTTTGGGAACATCTTCGTCTAATGTGGTAAAGACATAAGAAGTAGGCATTCCCCGTGAATCTGTATGCTGAACTACAATAAGTGAATCAGAACGAACCGTTACTTGAATGGGCATATCAGTAAACTTGTAAATGTTTTCTGCAACTTTTTCTACACCTGCGAAAGCATAAGAAACATCTATGTCGGAAAGTTTAAGCGTAACGGTTCCAGTGTCTTTTCCTGTATCAAAACCGTAAGAAGCATTAAGTGTTTCAAGATCTATGTTACCTTTTGAAATCATTGTGCCAAAGTATTCAGGATACCACTTTTGTGCAAGCATTGCATTTAGTGTCTGATCTATTTCTTGAACATCTGCTTCTTCTGCTCCCTCACCTACAGAACCATCTGCGTTCATGGTAAAGAGACGCAAGTTATAGCTAAAGCACCAACCTGCTGTTCCGTCGCTGGTAAGAACACGCAACCACACACCTTCAAGATTTTGAGAGCCAGTAGTAACCGCTTGTCCTTCACCTTCGTACAAAGCCCTCACTATTTCATCTTTACGCAAACGGTATACTTGTTTTGAAGTGTTTACTTTATCGGCACGAACAGGAAGTCCATCAAAAACACATTTTGCATACTGATGTTCGTATTCAGAAAAACTTTCTGCAAGTTTTATTGCATTCTTTTTTGAATCTGGTTCACTAAGCATCCACAGGGGAACTTCTAGTTTATCTTTTGAGTCGGGAATTCCAATAATGTATTCGTGATTTATGTTTGACTTAACGTATACTGGAACAATAGAGCCGTCTGCAATCTGAACATCTTCGTCCTGTATGTTCCAAAGAACTACACTATAACCGATTATACCAGAGCATGACGAAAGAACGCACACAAGCGCCACAATAAAAAAAAGCCTAAAGGTTTTCATATCTACAGTATACCGTAAAGGCCTGTTGTTGTAAACTGTCACCGAATGTGCTAAACTGGCAACATGAGTACACAACAGATTCCAGAGCGCAAAGATGTTCCTGCGCAATACAAATGGGACTTAACAAAAATTTATGCAAACGACGCTGAATGGGAAAAAGACCTAGAGCGTATTCCACAATTAACAAAAGCTCTTACCGCTTTCAAAGGAAAGTTAGGTACAAATGCAGACACACTTTTAGCTGCCCTTAAAGCAGACGAAGAATTAAGCCGTGTTCTTGAAAATGTATTCCACTATGCAAGTCTTCTTTCAAGTGCAGACCAAGGAGATTCTTCTGCTCAAGAAAAAGAAAATCGTGCAATGATGGTATATACGCAAGCACAGGCAGAAATGAGTTTTTACACTCCCGAACTGCTTGCCATTCCCGATGCAGACATTAACGCATGGATTATGGAAGAACGCTTTGCAGACTACCGCATTTACATTCAGAAAATTCTGCACGCAAAACCCCATGTTCTTTCAGAAAAAGAAGAACGCATTTTAGCCTTGCAAGCAGAAGCAGGACAAACTGCAGACAAAGCATTTTCTCTCTTAACCGATGTAGATATGGACTTCGGCTTAGTAGATGATGGCACAGGTCCTAAACCGCTTACCCACAGCACTTGGTCTACTTTCCAGGAAAACAAAGACCGTTCAGTTCGCGAAGCTTCATACAAACAGTTTTACGGAGTTTTTGAAAAGCACGCAAATACACTTGCAGCTTTATACGCTGGTTCTGTAAATCAGGATATATTCATTTCCCGCGCACGAGGATACAAGTCTTCTTTGGAAGCAGCCCTTTACGGAGATAAAGTTCCTGTAAGTGTTTACACAAACCTCATTGATACGGTTCACAAAAATTTAGGAACCTTGCACCGCTACTATAGCCTCCGCAAAAAAATTCTTAATGTTGAACAACTGAAACACTATGATGTTCACGCACCGCTTGTTAATTCTGTAAAAAAGACCACTTCTTACGAACAGTCTGTTGAAATAATTAGACAGGCACTGAAGCCCTTGGGAACAGAATACACAGACACTTTGTGTGGAGGTTTACTGGGCGGTTGGGCAGATCGTTTTGAAAACAAAGGGAAAAGAAGTGGCGCTTTTTCTTCTGGTGCCTACAAAGGATATCCCTACATTCTTTTAAACTACAAAGATGATTCAATCCGCGATGTTTACACAATGGCTCACGAAGGCGGACATTCCATGCACTCATGGTACAGCGTTCATAACAATCCCTTTATGTGTTATGACTACACCATCTTCGAAGCAGAAGTTGCATCAACTTTCAATGAAGAATTAGTATTTGAATACATGCTCAAAAATGCAGACAGTGCTGACATGAAAAACTACTTACTTGCAATGCGTACTAACGACATTCTTGCAACACTGCACCGTCAGACTATGTTTGCAGAATTTGAACTAAAAGCACATCAAATGGTAGAAGAAGGACAGCCTCTTACTACAGAAGTTTTGCGTGCAACTTACCGTTCACTTTTGGAACAGTACTTTGGTCCAGAAATGCACTTCGAAAAAGAAAGCGACATGGAAGGATTACGCATTCCACACTTCTACAATGCATTCTATGTGTACAAATATTCAACTGGAATTTCTGCTTCACTGGCACTGGCAAAACGTGTTACTGAAGGCGGAACAGCAGAACGCGAGGACTACTTTAAGTTCCTCAAATCTGGTGGTTCACGCTACCCCATTGAAAGCCTTAAAATTGCAGGTGTTGATATGGAAAGTACTCAGCCTGTACAAGATGCACTCGATACATTTGCTTCGTTAGTGCAGCAACTTGAAGACTCACTGGGTAAGTAGTTACTTTAAGTAGACCATCAGAAGCATGATATCACTGTTGCGTATGCCACTGATACGAGAGGCTTGGCCTAACGTACGGGGGCGTACCGCTTCCAGTTTACCGCGACTTTCAGCACTAAGCGCTACAATTTTTGAATAGTCAAAGTGTTCGGGAATACGGGCGTTTTCCATGCGATGCAGTTTTGCAACACGGGCATCTTGCTTTTGAATGTAATAACGATATTTAAAATCTTCGCAAGCAATAGACCATTCTGCCTTCGTAAAGTTTCCCGGATTTTCTGACTCTGGATGTTCAGTCAAATAAGCAAGTGCTTCTTCAACATGACTGTACTTTGTAAGCGTTGCATCCAGTTGTTGTCTTGTACACAAACCCACAGCATAAGCTTTTTCTCGTAAGCGTCTGTCTGCGGTATCGTGGCGTAACTTGAGGCGGTATTCAGCACGGGCTGTAAACATGCGGTAAGGCTCTTTTGTTCCCAACGTAACTAAATCATCAATAAGAACACCAATGTATGCTTCATCACGTCCCAAAACTAAGGGTTCATACTGAGGAATGTCGTGCAAAGCCTGAGGTGTTTTTTCTTCCAAATACGAAAGCAAAGAATCATTGTCTTTAGTCTCTGCGGTAGGAAGTGCAAGCGGTCCACACAAACTGACATGTGCTTTTGCATAGAGTCCTGCATTTATTCCTGCAACCAAACCTTGACCAGCTGCCTCTTCGTAACCACTGGTACCATTTATTTGACCTGCGTTAAAAAGACCTGCAACTCTTTTTGTTTCAAGAGAAGCAAACAACTGTGTGGGTTCAACATAGTCATATTCAACTGCATAACCAGGACGACTTACGGTACAGTGTTCGAAGCCAGGCATAGTACGCAAAAAAGCATCTTGAACTTCTTCAGGAAGAGAAGAAGACAAACCGTTTAAATAAATTTCATCAGTGGCAAGACCTTCTGGTTCAACAAAAAGTTGATGTCTGTCTCGTTCCTTAAAGCGCATAACTTTATCTTCAATGGAAGGACAGTAACGAGGACCAACACCGTGAATCTTTCCAGAATAGAGCGGAGATCTTCCTATGTTTTCGCGAATAATGCGATGTGTTTCTTCGTTAGTATATACCAAATGACAACTTACCATGGGACGATCTACACTTTCGTCTTCAAAGCTAAAGGGTATAACTTCTTCGTCGCCAGGCTGTTCTTCTAGTTTAGAAAAATCAACAGTGTGTCGTAAAATACGAGGCGGTGTTCCTGTTTTAAGGCGGCCAGTAGTAAAGCCAAGTCTGTTTAAACTTTGCGTAAGCCCAAAAGCTCCACCTTCTCCTAAGCGTCCACAAGGTGCATCAAACTCGCCAATAAAAATTCTTCCGCCCAAAAAAGTTCCTGTGGTAAGCACAACTGAACGAACACAAATGGTTCTTCCGCGTTCTGTTCCTATGCCTATAACTTTTTGACGCATACCACTTTTGGCCTGAGCAGTTAAGTCTGCTTCTTGCATGCGATTTTCTCCAGGAATACTTCCCTGAGCATTTTCTGCATTTGAGTTAGGAGGAAGCGGTGTTGAACTTGCAACAGTGTAAACAGCAGTAACGGTATCCATAAGAGTACTTAAGTTATCTGTTGTTTCAAGTGTTTGACGGGCAAGCTGAGCGTATAAAAGTTTATCTGCCTGTGAGCGTGGAGCCTGAACAGCAGGACCACGACTTTTGTTTAAAAGACGAAACTGAATCATTGAACGGTCAATAAGTTTTGCCATCTGACCACCAAGTGCATCTATTTCGCGAACAATGTTTCCTTTTGCAATTCCACCAATAGAAGGATTACATGACATGCGTCCAATTGCATCAATACACTGAGTAACTAAAACTGTCTTCAGTCCCATTCGTGCACAAGCAAGCGCAGCTTCAATTCCTGCGTGACCGGCACCTACAACGGCAACATCAAAAGAATCATAAAATGACATTCGTTAAATCTGCTCAAGCGGAATGGTACCTTCACATTCTATTTCTCCGTTTAAAGCAGCAAACAAAGCTTGAAACGAAAAATCAGAATAGCTGTAACCGCACAGAATAGTATCTGCCCAGTCAAAGTCTAAAACGGGTACCGGCGACATGATGGAAAGTATTATAACTTTTTTGCCCATATAGCGCAAGCGTCGAGCTATATTGGCTGAGTGTTCGTTAAAGACATTTATAATAATTGTATCGTAACCAGCAGCAACACTTACAAGACTTGAAGCATTCCATTCATCATAATTGCTTTGGTCTGCAGCAAGTTCGTAACTAAAGTGGAATGTTCTTGCCTGAGGATAACGTTTGCGTCCTTCACTGTAAAGCGAAAGGAAAGGACCTGCAATCAAAATACGTTCACCTTCTTTAGGGTGATAAGGAAAATCTCCTGCTTTGTAAACGGTTACTGCCCTACACGCTTCTTCAAAGAAAAATTGCTGTCCCTGTTTATCTGGAATAAACTGATCGATAGTGTTAGCATCAGGGTACAGAGGTGCTGCATTACCGCTTTTAAAATACTCCAGCTTAGCTTTAATAACTCGATATGCGGCATCTTTTACTCTTTCATGAAAAGAACCTTCAGACTTCATAAGAGCAAGATTTCGAGTCCACAAAGCTTCATTTAATCCTGCTGTTGTTGAAGAAAGAATTATATCATTGCCCGCTTCTATTGCCATTTGAACAGCACCGTAGAGTGTTCCCGTATACAGTGTTGCTCCGTTCATCATCATGTCATCGGTTATAATAAGACCTTCGTAACCTAACTGACCGCGTAAAATGTCTGTAAGAAATTTTTTAGAAAGTGAAGAAGGAATTCCTTTCTCTTGAATTTGGGGGAACTCAAGGTGTCCACTCATAATTGCCGGAATTCCAGAAGCAATAAGATATTTAAAGGGAACCAATTCGCGGTTCATAAGCGTTTCAAAATCAATGTCTATATAAGGAAGTCGACCGTGACTGTCAACATCAGTATCTCCATGACCGGGAAAATGTTTTGCAGTAGGAATAACACCAGCATCCATAGAACCTTTTGCAAAAGCTTCTCCTAAAATACCAACCTTCTGTGGATCTGAACCAAAAGAACGAGGACCTATTACCGAAGAATCAAGATTGGTATAAATGTCAACGGTTGGAGCAAAGTTCATGTTTATGCCCAAAGCTTTAATTTCACGATTGATGTAATAGCCTGAATAGTAAGCATCTATAGGATAACCCGAAGCTCCAATTGCCATGTTGCCAGGAGTATCTGTTGTGTCACCTTTGACATGACGAATCCATCCACCTTCTTGGTCGGTTGCAACAAAGAGTGGAATTTTAAATCTTCTTGCAGCAGCACGCTGTTGAAGCGAATTAACAGAACGAGCTACTTGATGAATATCATCTGTGTTCCAACCAAAGACTTTGACACTTCCCAAACCGCGATCACTTACCCACGCATTTAATAAAGCACTGGGTTCTGCTCCAGCCCAACCAAACATAAGAATTTGAGAAAGCAATTCTTCGTCTGTCATGCGGTCGACAATTGTTTGCGCAAGAATGTCGTGAGGATAATCACTCCAAAAGTCTATATCATCGGGAAGACTTTGAGCTTTTTCTTTTTGTTCCGCAAGCACATTGATTGTTTGTGCAGTCGAAGAAAAAAACACAAGTGTCATTAAAAAAACAGACAGTATGGAAACAAAGCGTTTTGTGCGTGACATCAGCGATATACCTCACCTGCTTTTTCGCGGATGAATTTTTCTGCCTGATGAGCAGCAATAGCTCCATCTGAACAAGCTGTCACAATTTGGCGGAAAGACTTTGAACGAACATCGCCAGCAGCATAGAGTCCAGGAACAGATGTTTCCATATTTTCGTTAGTAACAATATATCCTTCCTTGTCAACTTTTATAGTAGTAAAAAGATTTGTTCGGGGAATCATGCCTACAAAAATAAAGACAGCATCGGCTGGAAGTTCTTGCACAGAAGCAGTCTCTACATTCTTAATAAGAACAGAAGAAACTTTTGTATCTCCTTTTATTTCTTCGATTGTAGAATTGAAAAGCACTTTAATGTGGGGATTAGAAAGCACTCGTTCTGCAACAGCCTTTTGTGCCCGAAACTGACTCTTACGATGAACAAGGGTTACCCTTTGCGTAAGCGTTGCAAGATAAGTTGCTTCATCACATGCAGAATCTCCACCGCCAACAACAAATATATTTTTGTTTCTAAAAAATGGTCCGTCACAAGTTGCACAGTAAGACACACCTCTACCAGAAAATTCTTTTTCTCCAGCGATATTAAGCTTACGATGTTCTGCGCCAGTTGCAAGCAAAAGTGTTGTACATTCAAAGACACCTACATTTGTAGTTACCACAAAGACAGAATCTTTTTTATCAACTGAAGTAACAATAGCTTGTACAATCTGAGCCCCAAAGGCAAGGGCTTGCTGTTTCATGTTTTCAATAAAAGTAAAACCTTTTACCGCAGGAAAGACACCTGGATAATTTTCCAAATCTGAAATGTTTATAACTTGTCCACCCGGCATGCTCTGATCAAGTAACAGTGTATGTATGTTTGCTCGGGAAGCATACTGTGCCGCAGCTAAACCTGCTGGTCCTGAACCAATGCAGATAAAATCAAATTTTTGTCTTTCTGTATTCATACTGATTTCCATTCTAACTGAAATAACTAAAAAATAAAAGATGTTTTTAGAGAAAGTGTAAAAGGTATACCACTTGTTTTTCGAGGGAAGTAATCAAGACAAAGACCCAAAGTTATAAGAGCTTGTCTACTCGCTGCAGCACCACTGTTGTATGCAAAGTCAAGTAACAGTTCTGTGCTGGCGACATCCCAAAAAACTTCTTGCCCTTGCACAAGTTGTAAAAGACATTCGTACTTGCAAGCAAGCGTTATGCAGTTTAAGTAAAGGGGAAAGGCAACAAAACCTTTTTGAATGTCCCAAGAAAAAACTACTGTAGTTAACTGCAAGTCTACAGGCATTGACTTTGACGGATAGAACAAAAACTGAGCGCGGAATGGCAAGTTAGCAGTAATACCATTTCCACATGTAAAGGGAAGCAATTGAGGAAGACGAACAATAAGTGCAGGATAGCAATTTATAAGTGGTGTTAATTCGAATGAATCATCGAGTGCATGTTCAAAATACGCATCAAAGACAAACTGAAGAGCACAACCAGCTTGAGCATATCTACCAGAACCAGACTGATGTATAAAGCCCAGCTGAGCAATAAAGGTGTCAGAAAAAGAAAGTCGTTCTTTTGTATAAAGCAGAAGCGATTCATTTTGTAAAACGAGTGACATATTGTTTGCAAAAGGCAAAGCCGTTTTTAACGCAAGATCTGCACTTACTTGTGAAAATCCATTCTGATTAAAGAAGACTTGTGCATTTGCATTGTACTGCAAAAAAGATGGTTGCTGTCCACTTGCAAAATGAATTTGTGCAGCAAGTTCAAAATCTTTCGACTGAAGCGGAGATAAAAATCCACCACCAGGGTTAACACCAAGACTTGCACTAAACTCATCAGAATCCCAAACAGTATTTGTCATCCAAGTAAGACCAGGGAAAATAATACGAGAAGCAACTGAACCCGTACGGCCATAACTTTTTATGTTACTAAAGGGCACCAGTGTTCCTTTTCCATAATACAAATGATTCCACGAAAGAGAATCTATAGTCACAAAACTTTCTGTATATTCAAAATCAGAAGAAGGCAAAAGTTTTTTTTGCACAGAATCAAACGAAAGTTTTGATGCATCAAGTTTGTACAAAGAAGAACCAGTTACAAAATCTGCGGCATAAAGAAAAGCTCTACCGTCTACACTCACAGGAACATAAACGCCACCAGAAAGATCGCTGTTCATAAAAGAGAAAGAAAGCATTTCTCTAGAAATTGTTACCATGCCTAAGCGAGGAAAAGAATTTTTGCTACACCAAGAAAAGCAAAGGCTTACTTCATTATTTTCTTCGGAACAAAAAGAAAGGCTTCTTACAGAAAGGGGAAAATCTGAAAGAGGAGCTTCATAAAAACTCCCATCTGTAAGCGAAAGAAGAACCAGTGACCACAGAGCATTTTTTCTGCACAAAAAAGCAAGTGTATTTGTTCCGCCGTCACAAGGACTAAAGAAAACACAACCTCGAGCAAGTTTTTTTTCAAAGACACATTTACAGGCGACTCTTCCAAAAGAAGAAGGTGTAAGTGTAAAGACAGAAAGTTTTTGAACAGAACCCTCTGCATGTAAAAGACACAAGGCAGTCTGTCCGTTAAAGCGAGCAAAACCTATGTCACTAACACTTTCTTGCGAAAGTTCTGTCCATGAATCTTTTTTGAATGAATAAATGCAAGCGCGAGACAAACACAGTGAACCCGAAAAAAAAGAATAGCAGACCGCTAAGTACTGACCGTCTTTTGAAAGCGCAATACGTTTTGCTCCAGTCTTAGAAAATAAAAGTCGAGCTTTAGCTACACTTCCATCTTCATTAAAAGAAGCATACCAAACAGAACCGTCAGTTTGATTAAGATAAGCAATTCCTTTGTCGCAGGAACACAAAGAACTATACAATTTTCCATCACTTACTGAAGTGTCGAATGAAGATACAGCCTCGTTTTGTAAAGGTTCTTTTTCAATAAGCGGAACTTCAATAGAAGCGTAAAAGTCATTCCAGACATCTGTTAGTTTTATGCCATAGGCTTTTTTGAATGCTTGTGCAAAGACAAAAGACTTCATGTTAACAGCGTTATCCCAAAAGAGCACATACTTTTGCATTCCATACTTTTCAATAAGCCACTGAGTAAATGGACCTCCAAACTGGTAAGAGACATTTTCCCAAGGGTAGATATCTCGAGCGCCACTTACATCTCCCACACGAGGAAAGCTTTCTTGCAACTTTGCCTGACGAACAGCATGTAAATAATATCCGTCATTAAGTCTTCCGTAACCGCCATAAGATTCAGCATAAATAGAAGCACCTTCTTTAATAAGCGTAGGCATAACAACGTAACAACCCCAGTTGTACAAATCTCCCATAACAGAATCAAAGCCTTGCCAAAATGAATTCCGAAGATTTATAAGAAGTGCATGTGTTAGTTCATGGCGAAAAGTATCAAGAAGAGTATCTTCAAAAACTGCATAGGTGTCTGAAATTAAAACATCAAACAAAACTATGTGATTAAAATTGTAGTTGGTAAAGTAAGCATTATATTCATCAGTTGAAGAAGTAATAACAACAGGAATACGAAAATCGCCATATGACTCTATTTCAAAGAGAGCACGAAGTTCTTCATAAATTTCATCTGCATGTTGTAAAAGAATAAATGCTGACTGTTCAGTTTTTTGAGTAAACAAAATTTCAAAATACTTTGTAGAAACAGAACGAACTTGCCCCTGTTCTGCCATAAGTCCACCGGATGCATTTACAGGGAACAAAAAGAAGAGAAGAAAGAGTAAAGAGGCAAAAGACTTTTTCATTTTTCAAATATAACAAAAACAAGGGAATAAAAAAAGGTCATGCGCTAACACATGACCTCAACAAGGCGTCAATCGGAATCGAACCGATGCATAGTGGTTTTGCAGACCAGTCCCTTACCACTTGGGTATGACGCCGTATGTAGTGACTATAGCAAATTGACTAATCTTTGTCTAGTGGGGAAGATGTAAACTCTTGTAAGCGGTCTCTCATAAGCATAAACAGGCCCAGTACGGCACAGCCTTCAAGCACAATAGTAATATACAGTTTAAAAAGCACTAGATAGGGAAGCACCGCTAGAACAAAAGACACAAGAACTGCTACAACATAACGGCTTGAAAGTTTGGGTAGAGTGCAAGATTTTTCTGCAATTTTTGCCTGAGTTTGCAGACTCTTTTTTACGAGCGAAATACGGATGGTAAAGTACACAAAAATTCCCACCCACAAAGTTAAACCAGTAACACAAGTAATTAAATCTAAAGTATATGTATTCATTATTTTTTCAACCATACTAAAAGTGTTTTTCTTGCAGATTCAAATGCAAG